>NZ_CDXDOS010000102.1:0-11547 GCF_978021245.1 Frankia sp. CoBUL1 | reverse complement strand
GGTTAAACGACAAGCTCAGCCAAAGTTCTCCCAAGATCGGCGAGACTTCAAGGGGCGAGGCGTTCGACGGCCCAGAGATCTCCGGCCGCGGTCGGGACGCCGCCGCCCGCATCGCAGCCCCGGACACCGGTGGCGTCCGGGTCGGCGACGGCGAGGGAGTCCGTGCCGCCGCCGTCGGCCGGTACCGACACCCGCCGGTACCGCAGCCGGTCGTGCAGCCGGTCCGCGCGGCCCTGCCAGAACTCCACGGTGTCCGGCACGATGCGTAGCCCACCCCAGAACTCCGGTGTCGGCACCCGGGTGCCCTCGGGCCAACGGGCCGCGAGCTCGGCGGCGCGGTCGTCGAGCACCGTACGGGACTCGATGACCGTCGACTGGTGGCTGGCCCAGGCGCCGAGCTGCGAACCATGCGGACGCGACTGGAAGTAGCGTTCCGTCTCGGCCCGGCTCACGCGCTCGATCGATCCGATGACGACGACTTGGCGCTCGAGGGCGTACCAGGGGAAGACCAGCGAGCCGAAGGGGTTCTCGGTGGCCTCACGGCCCTTGCGCGAGGTGTAGTTCGTGTAGATCACGAAGCCCCGCTGGTCGAACCCCTTGAGCAGCACGGTCCTGGCACTGGGCCGCCCGGCGGCGGATGCCGTCGCGAACACGGCGGCGTTGGCCTCCGGAACGCCTACCCCGGGGGTGGCCGCGTCGATGAACCAGGCGGCGAACTGTTCGACCCAGGTCGGCGCGAGATGCTCCGGCTCCAGACGACCGGCGCGGTAGCCCTGGCGGAGCAGGGCGGGATCGGGGACGTCCAGATCGGGGACGTCCGGGTCCGGACCGCCCACCGGCGGCTCGTCGGCAGCGGAGGCTGGGGCCACGCCCCAATCCTGCCAGGCAGGCCGCGCACCCCAGTGGGACGGCCCCGAGAGTGATCCCGCCGGGCCAGGGTCCGTCGTCCCGGTCAGGAGAGCTCAGCCAGGATCTCGCGGACGCCGAGGTCCCAGCGAACCGTGAGGTCGGTGCACCGTCGGCCGGCCAGCCGATATGGCGCGTCGCCGCCCGACGACCCCGACAACAATGCTGGTACCAGGGTGATACCGCGAGCTGCGAGATCATCGGCCAGCGCGGGCAGCCATTCCTGGACGATCCACGGCGCGTGGATTCCCAACGTTGAGTATCCGAGCACGAGAAAGTCGGCGACGGCGAGCGTCTCATTCATGAACATGGACACGGTGTCGCCGATGCGTATCTCCCAACGGTCCAGGTGCACCGCGTGCCCCGCCGCGCTGATCGCCCGGCCCAACCGTTCGGCGGGTGCGATGTCCGCCGCGCGATGACTGATGAAGACGAACGCCATGATCCTCCCGCCGTGTTCGCGCTGCGTGACTGCCGCCGGTCAGGCGTTCCAGGCACGAGGCCCGACCGTAGCGCGGAATGATCTCAGTTGACCAAACTTTCCGTTCACGACTTTCGGCATATTCGTATAAATAGTAATATAATAGATAAAGATGCTGTGACTTACGTCATATTTTATGGGTTTCGCGTTGCCCGGTGCGTCGGTCTGTGCGCTGTCGGCCCCAGATAAGGGTTGGATGGAGCATCGCGGGGCACCTGCGCCCTGGCGCGCTGGGAGGCCTCACGGCAGGATCGGACGGAGCAGCACCGACGAAGCAGGACGCGGACGGGCCGCCGGCGGGACCATAGAGACAGAACCGGTGGGACCAAGAGACAGAAGCGGAGATCCGGACTCGATGGCCGAGAAAACAAGCGATTTCAAGCCCGGTCTGGAAGGTGTGATCGCCTTCGAGACGGAGATCGCCGAGCCGGACCGGGAAGGTAGCGCGCTGCGTTACCGCGGCGTCGACATCGAAGACCTTGTTGGCAAGGTCGACTACGGCCACGTCTGGGGGCTGCTGGTCGACGGGGCGTTCGAGCCCGGACTGCCGCCGGCCGAGCCCTTTCCGGTCCCGGTGCACTCCGGTGACATCCGGGTGGACGTGCAGAGCGCGCTCGCGATGCTCGCGCCCTACTGGGGCCTGGGCCAGCTGATCGACATCACCCCGGAGCAGGCGCGGGACGATCTTGCCCGGGCATCGGTCGTGGCGTTGTCGTTCGTCGCCCAGTCCGCGCGGGGCCTTGGTCAGCCGGCGGTGCCGCAGAAGGAGGTTGACCGGGCCCGGACGATAACCGAGCGGTTCATGATCCGTTGGCGTGGTGAGCCGGATCCCAGGCACGTCCAGGCCGTGGACGCCTACTGGGTCTCGGCCGCCGAGCACGGCATGAACGCCTCGACGTTCACCGCCCGGGTGGTCGCCTCGACCGGCGCGGACGCCTCGGCGGCGCTGTCGGCCGCTGTCGGTGCGCTGTCCGGTCCGCTGCATGGCGGTGCTCCGTCCCGGGTGCTCGCGATGCTCGACGAGGTCGAGCGCACCGGCGACCCCCTCGGCTACGTCCGCCGCGCCCTGGACCGCAAGGAGCGCCTGATGGGCTTCGGGCACCGGGTGTACCGCGCCGAGGACCCGCGGGCCCGGGTGCTGCGCCGGACCGCTCGTGACCTGGGCTCGACCCGCTACGAGGTGGCGGAGGCCCTGGAGGCCGCCGCGATCGAGGAGCTGACCAATCGGTTCCCGGATCGCCCGCTGCGGACCAACGTCGAGTTCTGGTCGGCGGTGGTGCTGGACTTCGCCGAGGTGCCGGCCCATATGTTCACGTCCATGTTCACCTGTGCCCGCACCGCCGGCTGGAGTGCCCACATCCTGGAACAACAACGCACCGGGCGGCTGATCCGCCCGTCCGCGCGGTACGTGGGCCCCACTCCGCGCCCGCTCGGTGACGTTCTGCCGGGGGTCAGCCGTGGCTGACGCTCCCGCGATCGTGCTGCCCGACCGGCTGCGTCCCCGGGACGGCCGGTTCGGCTGTGGCCCGTCGAAGATCCGTCCCGAGGCGGTCGAGGCCCTCGCCGCGAGCGGGGCGACCTACCTCGGCACCTCGCACCGGCAGAAGCCGGTCAAGAGCCTGGTCGGCCGGGTGCGGGCAGGCCTGTCCGAGCTGTTCTCCCTGCCCGAGGGCTACGAGGTCGTGCTCGGGATCGGCGGCGCCACCGCCTTCTGGGACGCGGCAGCCTTCAACCTCGTCCGGACCCGCTCCCAGCACCTCGTCTTCGGCGAGTTCGGGGGCAAGTTCGCCGACACGACGAAGGGCGCGCCGTTCCTGGCCGCGCCGTCGGTGATCTCCTCGCCGCCCGGTACGCATCCGGACTGGGCGCCGGAGGCGGGCATCGACGTCTACGCCACTCCGCACAACGAGACCTCGACCGGTGTCGCCCGTCCGGTCCGCCGGCCGGTGGGTGCGGACGACGGCGCTCTGCACCTGGTCGACGCCACCTCGGGGGCCGGCGGGCTGCCGGTCGACGTGCGCGAGGTGGACGTCTACTACTTCGCGCCGCAGAAGAGCTTTGCCTCCGACGGCGGCCTGTGGACGGCGCTCGTGTCCCCGGCTGCGATCGACCGGCTCGCCGAGATCGCCGCGACGGACCGGTGGATCCCGCCGTTCCTCGATCTCACCACAGCCCGGGACAACAGCTCCAAGGACCAGACCTACAACACCCCGGCGGTCGCGACTCTGTTCCTGTTCGCCGACCAGATCGAGTGGATGCTCGCCCAGGGCGGGCTGGACTGGTGCGTGCGGAGGACCGCGGAATCGTCGTCCATCCTCTACACCTGGGCCGAGAAGACCTCCTACGCGACACCGTTCGTCGCCGACCCGGCCGCGCGTTCGCAGGTCGTCGTGACGGTCGACTTCGAGGGGGTGGACGCCGCCGCCGTGGCCAAGGTGCTGCGCGCGAACGGTGTCGTCGACGTCGAGCCCTACCGCAAGCTCGGCCGCAACCAGCTGCGGGTGGCCTGCTTCCCGGCGGTCGAGCCGGCCGACGTCGAGGCGCTCACCACGAGCATCGACTACGTGGTCGAGCACCTGTAGGCGGTCGAGCACCTGTAGGCGCCGGGAACCGGCGGGAGCCGCCAGCCCAACCACAAGGGCCGGGGCCGCGGGAGGCGCCGCGGCCCCGGTGGGGCGCATCCGGTCAGCGCAGCGGGCGCTCCGGTGCCGCCTGGGCCGCCTGGGCCGCGATCGGGTCGATCCCGCTGTCCCCGACCCCGCTACGGTCGTCGATCGGGACATACGACCGCTGATCGTAGCCGATGTACAGCTGGCGCGGTCGGGCGATCTTCTGCTCGGGGTCGAGTAGACCCTCCTCCCACTGCGCCAGCCATCCCGGCATCCGGCCGATGGCGAACAGCACCGGGAACATCTCTACCGGGAAGCCCATCGCCTGGTAGATGATGCCGGTGTAGAAGTCGACGTTTGGGTAGAGCTTGCGCGCGACGAAGTACTCGTCCTCCAGCGCGATCCGCTCCAGCTCCATGGCCAGGTCGAGGAACGGGTTCGTGCCGGTGACCTTGAAGACCTCGTCGGCGACCTGCCGGATCACCCGGGCCCGCGGGTCGTAGTTCTTGTAGACCCGGTGGCCGAAGCCCATCAGCTTCTTCTTGCCGTCCTTCACCTGGGCGATGAAGGCGGGGATGTTCTCGACCGACCCGATCTCCGAGAGCATCCGCAGCACCTGCTCGTTGGCGCCACCGTGCAGCGGACCGTAGAGCGCGGAGATCGCGGCGGCGGCCGCCGAGAACGGGTCCGCCTGCGAGCTGCCGACCGCGCGCATCGCGTTGGCCGAGCAGTTCTGCTCGTGGTCGGCGTGCAGGATGAACAGCACGTCGAGGGCGTGCTCCAGGTTGGGGTCCGGCTCGTACTTGAGCTCGGTGGCCTTCCACATCATGTTGAGGAAGTTGCCGGCGTAGGACAGGTCGTTGTCCGGGTAGACGTACGGGAAACCGACCGAGTGTCGGTAGGAGAACGCCGCCAATGTCGTGATCTTGGCGATCAGGCGGACGATCTGCAGCCGGCGCAGCCCCGGGTCGTCGATCGTCTTGGCGTCCGGGTAGAAGGTCGACAGCGCACCCACCGTGGAGACCAGCATGCCCATCGGGTGCGCGTCGTGGTGGAAGCCGTCGATGAACTTCTTGATCGATTCATGGACCAGGGTGTGATGGGTGATCTCGTCTTCCCAGGTCGACAGCTCCTCGGCGGAGGGAAGCTCGCCGGCGAGGAGCAGGTAGGCGACCTCGAGGAAGCTGCTCTTCTCCGCCAGCTCCTGGATCGGATAACCGCGGTAGCGCAGGATGCCGGCGTCACCGTCGATGTAGGTGATCGCACTCCTACAGCTCGCCGTGTTCGTGAAGGCGGGGTCGTACGTCATCAGCCCGAAGTCGTCGTCGCTCGTTTTGATCGAGCGAAACGCACTCGCACGTACCGCGCCGTCCGTAACCGGTATCTCATACGTTTTTCCGGTGCGGTTGTCGGTGACGGTCAGTGTGCTGACCTGCTCGGACACGCCGGGCTCCTCTCGCTGTGGCGGTGCCGCAATGACGGCACTAGCCCAAGTCGGGGCGCGCGTCCGGGTACGGAGCGCTCACGCCGGTTCGCTGGCTCACATGGTTGTTCCCAAGTTTGGCCGTTCGTGCCTGCACATGCCCGTGATCGGTGAGCTCCGTCCCACGTGTGCTACACCACCCCCGGTGGGACAGAGTCTCCCGTGGCTGCGCTCGGGGTTGGAATCACGCTTCGATGGTCACCGCGGCTCGCCCAACCGGGTGGACCGCTCCTCGCAGAGCGAGGAGCGGTCCTCGCCGCCGGTGGCTCGGAGCCAGGCGAGCACGGCCAGCACCCGACGGTTGTCGTCCGCGGAGGCCGGCATCCGCAGCTTTGTGAAGACGTTGGCTACGTGGTTCTCGACGGTCTTCGGCGCCAGATGGAGTTTGGCGCCGATGCCCTGGTTCGATCGTCCCTCGGCCATGTGCCGGAGCACGGCCCGCTCCCTGGCGGTGAGGAGTTCCAGTTCGTCGGCCCGCCGGCGATGGGCCAACAGGCCGGCGATGACCTCCTCGTCGACGACGAGCCGGCCGCTGACCACCCTGTGTAACGCGTCGTGCAGCGCGGTGATGTCGTCCACCCGGTCCTTGAGTAGATATCCGATGCCGCCGCCCCCGTCGCCCAGCAGCCGCAGCGCGTACGGCGTCTCGGCGTACGTGGACAGCACCAGGACGCCCATCGCGGGATGAGCCGCACGTATCGTCTCGGCCGCTATCAGCCCCTCGTCGGTGAACGTCGGAGGCATCCGGATGTCCAGGATGACGGCGTCGGGCCGGCTGCCGGCGAGCTGGTCGATGATCTCGTCCGCAGTCCCGGCCTGCGCGACGACCTCGACTCCCGCGGCGGCCAGCAGCATGGCCAGCCCCTCGCGGAACAGGGCCGAGTCGTCCGCGACGGCTACCCGCACGGGATGCTCGCAGTCAGCCGGGTGCCGCCGCCGGACGGGCTGACGATGCTCAGGTCGCCGCCGAGCGCACGTACCCGGTCCGCGAGACCCGCGAGCCCGCCACCCTCGACCACGACGGCACCGCCCTTACCGTCATCGGTGACTTCGATCAGGATGCCGCCGTCCACACACCGGACCGTCACCCGGACCTGGGCCGCCCCGGCGTGTTTGACCGTGTTCGTCAGCGCCTCGCAGATCGTGTAGTAGGCGCAGGCCTCCAGGATCGGCTCGAACCGGACGGTCGGGATGTCGAACTCGACCTTGACGGGAAGGGGCTCGATCACCACCTCCAGGGCTGGGCGCAGCCCACCCTGACTCAGCATGGCCGGGTGGATTCCCCGGGCCAGACTGCGCAGGTCCTGGAGAGCATGATGCAGATCCTCGCGAGCGGCTTCGATGGCAGAGATCGTATCGGGGTCGGAGGTCTTTGTCCGGGCGAGTCCCAGTCTGGTGGCGAGGGCCAGCAGCCGTTGCTGGACGCCGTCGTGCAGATCGCGCTCGAGGCGGCGCCGTTCGATCAGGCCGGCCTCCACGATGCGGGCCCGGGAGGCGCGTACGGCGTCCAGCTGCGCGGCCACGGCGGCGTGCAGCCGGGCGTTCTCCAGCGCCATGGCGCTGGCCTGCAGGGCGACCGTGACCAGGTCGCGGTTGCGCTCCTGGGCGGCGGTGGCGGAGATCAGCGCCAGTGGCGCGCCCGACGAGGTCGTCACCGGCACGAGCAGCCGGCCGGCTCCGGGGCGGGGCGGGGTGGCCGTGGCGCCGTCGGCGTCGACGTGCCGCCGCTCCTGCGGCATCCATAGGAAGAGCTCGGCGGAGTCGTCGTGCAGAGCCGTACGCAGGATGTCCCGTACGGCCGGGACCGTCGGCGGCATCGGCAGCGTCGCCAGGATCTGTGCGATGCGGGCGCGGGCGAGCTGGCGGCGTACGCCCGCTGCGGCGAAGGCCAAGGGGATGGTCAGCAGCGCGAGCGCGATGAGGATGAAGGCCGGCGGGACGTAGGCTCCGCTGGGCTTGCAGACGAAGATGTTGACCGTGGCGGCGAGGGTGAACGCGATCAGCAGCGCGATGGCGACCGGTCCGAAGATCCGGCGGTCGAGCGCGGAGTAGCGGCGCAGCCGCACGCGGACGACCCAAAAAAAGGCCGCGGCCAGCACGAGGGTCAGGCTGTCGAGGACCCAGATGATCTCCTCGAAGGCATCCCGGTCGATCGGCGAGCCATACCACCAGACATTTCGGGAATATCCGAACCAGGTCGGGTCGGAGATGCCGACCAGTCCCAGGTTCGCCACCGGGATGAGGAGGACGGCGCTCGCCAGCAGGGCGCGCTCGCGGTTGCTCTGCAATCGCCCGACCGGATATCGCAGCGCGCCCCAGCCGAGACAGACCCAGAAATGCGTGTAGGCGAACGTGGAGATGAAAGCCGACGGACCCTCGTCCCACGCCACGGTCCAGGTCAGTGCCCAGAGCAGACCACTGAAGATCATGGCTCCGGTGGCGCTGCCCAACGCGTCCTCGCCGTTCAGCAGCACTCCGGTGAGGACGAAGGTGAGCGCCACCGAGACGTTGATGCCCGCCGTCACCGGGTTGTCGGAGAATGCCGGCCACTGGCAGGCGACCGTTCCGGCCGTGGTGGCCACGCCCCCGATGCCGAAGCACCATGAGCGGTGGCGGGCGGCGCAGGCGGCCAGCCTGCGGGGTACACGCGGATGAGGCACCTCAATCCACCGTATGTAGCCGGAATCTCACCGAACAAGCGTCGCACATGGCGACCACGGGTTTTGAGGGTTCCCCCCTAATCTCCCGGCGGCAACCCCCCGAAGAACTCTGGAGCTGCCCCCGAAGCCAGCGGTGGCATCGAAGGTGGAGGCTGGGAGAAACGGGTCGGTGTCCCTCGGCGACCGGGCCTTCGGGACCGGGCCTTCGGGGGCCGGAGCTCGCGAGAGGCCGCCTGTGGTGGTGGGTCGGCTGCCGCTGGGGGGGTGGCCGACCCACCACCTGCTGTTTTCGGCGGTTCACCAGAATGTCATTCGTTTCTGAGTGTCGCTAACGAGTACCGTCGTGAGATGGAGACCGAGACGGCACGTGAGGCCGAACTCGCGTCCGCGCTGCGCCTGTCGGTGATGCGGCTTTCCCGGCGCATGCGCCAGGAACGGTCGAGTCGGCTCACCCCCACGCAGACCTCCGCGCTTGCCACGCTGGAGCGGCACGGCCCCATGACGCTCGGGGAGATCGCCGCCCACGAGCGCGTCCAGCCGCCGTCGATGACCCGGGTGATCGCGCATCTGGCCGTCACCGGGCTCGTCGAGCGCCGGCCGCATCCCACCGACGGCCGTCAGGTGATCGCCGAGGTGACCGAGGCGGGTCGAGCCCTGCTCGAGGACGACCGTCGGCGCCGGGACGAATGGCTGACCGATCGGCTGGCCGAGCTCTCACACGAGGAGATCGCCGCGCTGAACCGCGCCGCACCGATCCTGGACGCGCTTGCCGGCTCGTAGGCCGCCCGCCGATCCGAGCATCGTTCCAACCGCCGTTCAGAGCTCCACCCAACCGCCCTGCTGATGGGAGGTCTGCGCGGCGGCCATCAGGTGGTTCGCGGTGAGCAGGTCGTGGAAGGTGGCGCCGCGGACCAGCCGGGCGTCGTCGAGTTCGGTGGCACGCACCACGTCGTAGGTGGCCTCCACCAGCCCCGGCCGGGAGGTCGGCACGGTCGGCATCATCAGATCCCGGATGCCGCTGTCGTCCTGGCGGCGGACCAGACGGCCCCGGACGACGATGCGTCCGGAGTCGCCGCATACCGTGAGGGTGGCTGTGCCGAGGTTCCCGCCCATCTGCTCGTTGATCAGGACCGTCGCGCCGCTCGCCGCCAGCAGGGCCAGCGTCACCGGTGCGTCCGGGGTGAGCGCCGGGGCGGGCATCGCGGCCGGATCGGCGCAGACCGCGAGGATCTCGCCGCACCAGCGCATCGCCAGGTCGATGATCTCGACCCGCCCGGCGGGCCCGTTCGGCGCGCCCACCACGGTCATCTGGGTGAGCCGGCCCAGGGAGGGAACGGTCGCCGCGACGTGGGTGGCAGCCGGCCAGGCCCGCCCGTCGAGCGCGACCACGTGGGCGAGATCACCCTCCTCGGCGAGGTCGGCGACCGCGCGCAGGGCCTCGGCCTCGACGGTCGCCGGCCCGGCCAGGAGTACGTGCAGGCCGATCTCGGCCGCTTGCCGGGCGACGATGTCGGACGCGGGCGGCGGTATCTCCACGCAGACCGCCTCGATGTCGTCCGAGAGCAAGGTGAGCAGATCGGCGTACGCCCGTCGGACACCCGCCTCGGCGGCCCAGGCCAGGGACTCCAGCGGCTCCGGGGCGAGGAGACCGACGACGTCGACCCCGGCATCGCGCAGCACCTCGGCGGTAGTGATGTCCGAGCCGTCGGTGACCAGGGCCATCGCGAGGGGCAGGTCCGGCTGCCGCCGACGCACGACGCGACGCAGCTCCCGCCAGGCCTGAGAAAGGGCGGGATCGCGCGGCGGCACCAGATCGGGGAGCGTCGTCACAGCATTGATAGTGCTCCCCGTCCGGTGGCGAGGGTCGCCGGTCAACCCGATTGTCGCCGAGAACCGATCGGAGGCCGAGCGCTCGCCATCCGGGCCCGGAGCAGGTCCATGCCGCACTGTTCGTCTCGGCTCAGGGAGACTGCCGTCCGCTCCAGGGAGACTGTCGTCCGTCCCAGGGAGACTGTCGTCCGTCCCAGGGAGCCTGTCGTCCGCCCCAGGGAGAGGGAGCCTGTCGTTCCAGGGAGGTTGAGCTGGCAACCAGACTGTTCGTGGCGGCCGTCCCACCCCCCGAGGTCGCCGAGGCGCTGCTCGCGGCCGTGCGCAGGACGCGCGCCGCGGCGGCGGATCTGCGCTGGACCACGCCGGACCAGTGGCACGTCACGTTCGCCTTCCTCGGGCCGGTGCCGGACGACCGGCGCGCCGAGCTCGGCGTGAGACTGGCGCGGGTGGCACGCCGGCACGGCCCGTTCGCCGTCGAGACGGTCGGCGGCGGACGGTTCGGCGATCGGGTGCTGTGGACCGCGGTGCGGCAGCCACCGCCGGTGACCGCGGACGCATCCGTCGACGGCATTGCCGCAGCCGCAGCCGCAGCCGCCGGTGACGTGGCAGGCTCGCGAGCCAGCCCACGCCTGACAGCGCTGGCGGTCGGGGTCCGGCGGGCCGCCGAGCGTGCCGGGGCGGCCCGCCGGGACACCCGTCCGTTGCGCGCACATCTGACGCTCGCCCGGGTGCCGGACGGACGCGGGCGGGCACTGCAACCGCTCGTCGAGCTGTTGCGTGCCGATGTCCCATCGCTGCCCTGGAGCGTCGAGCGGCTCATCCTGATGAGCAGCTCGGGCGGCGGCGAGTCCGGATCATCCCCCACCTACCGGGCGGAGACGGTCTGGGACCTCGTCGGTGGTCAACCGTCGGTCGAGGGATCCGCCGGGCGGTAGCGGTAGCCCACGCGGCGGATGGTCTCGATACGGTCCCGGTGCTCCGGGCCGAGCTTGCGCCGCAGCCGCGTCACCAGGACATCCACCGTGCGGATGTCGGGAGCCGACTCGTCGTCGACCTGATGGCCCCAGACCGAGCAGAGCAGTGCCTCCCGGCTGTACGCCTGCCCGGGATGGCGGACGAAGAAGTCCAGTACCTCGAACTCCAGGTAGGTCAGCTGCAGGGTCCGGCCGTCAACGGTGGCGAGCCAGGCGGTGCGGTCGACCCACACCCCGCGCTGGGGCGGCGGCGCGATCTCCCACTGGCCGGTCCGGAGGCCGGCGTCGGGCGTGTGCGCGGGCGCCGTCGCGGGCAGGGACGGTCGTGGCAGGGACGGTCGTGGAAGGGACGCCGCCGGAACGGACGCCGCACGGGAGGGCGCGGTGTGGGGCGTCCGGTACGGGAGGACGGTCGTCTGCGGGGGCATTACTGGCCTTTCGGTCAGGTTTCTCTCGGTCACCGAAGATCGGGTGGGCGGCGAGATGCCGCCGACGTGTCAGCGTTCTGGCCGGTGGGTCCGCCGGGTACGCGGCGCGGTGGCGCGAAGATGGTGGCGGTGTCTCTCACCAGCGGCGGCGGGGGAGGGCGGGGCCGATGTTGTTC
>NZ_CDXDOS010000101.1:0-11574 GCF_978021245.1 Frankia sp. CoBUL1 | reverse complement strand
GCCCGGTGCGATCGAACAGGTTGCCCCGGACGAAGTCCAGGGCGAGGCCGCCGGGCCTGGACTTCAGGGGGGTGAACCCGTCGGGCAGGTCGACGAGGCGGTCGAGGATCGGATGGTGGAACTCCTCGACCGCGATGTACAGCAGTTCGGACGGGGGCTGGGCGGACAGAACGTTTACGGCGACTCGGAAAGAGCCACCACCCTCGACGTGTATCTGGTAATGCGGGCTGTCGTGCCCGCCCTCCCTGCGCCGGTCGAGTAGCCGGCCTTTCAAGACGCCGTAGCCTGCCAGCGGCATAACATTTCCCCGATTTCCGCGGCGATGAAAAGATCCGGTTGAACGATATCATTCCCGTCTGGCCAGGCGGGTGCGGCGGGGGGAGTTCACCTATCGGTTGGTCTGCGGTCACCCAACGGTGATGCAGGCCGCCCGCGGGCCGGCGGCCGACCCCCATCATGGAGGGGCGGTCATGAAAAGGCGGTGATTCATGGTCGGCGTGGCGCCCGGGCGGTTACCGTCGGAGTGTCTCCAGGCAGGAGACAAGATCCGTGGGCGGCGGCATGTCGCGCATTTCCCGGCGTGTCTCGCCTACGGCGGCGAGATCAGGGTCGGCGACGATCTCATCTCGGCCGACCTACGGGCCAGGCCGCTCGCCGCTCCCGGCTGAGGGCGAGGGTCGCCGCGTGCAGCCCGGCCATGCCGTGTACCCCGGCGCCGGGAGGGGTGGCGGCGGAACACAGGTAGACGCCGGGCAGCGGCGTCGCCCAGGGGCGTGGCGAGAGCACCGGCCGGGCGACCAACTGGTGCAGGTCGGCGGTGCCACCGCCGATGTCGCCGCCGATCTCGTTGGCGTTGTGCGCCTCCAGCGCCGTCGGTCCCATCACGTGGCGAGCGAGCACCCGGTCGCGGAATCCGGGAGCGAAGCGTTCGACCTGGGACTCGAGCGCGTCGGTCATGTCGACGCTGGAGCCCAGTGGGACATGGCAGTAGGCCCACCCGGTGTGCCGGCCGGCCGGGGCACGGCTCGGGTCGGCGGCGCATGCCTGAACGAACAGTACGAACGGCCGGTCTGGATGGTGGCCGCGGGCGACGGCACGCTCGGCCGCGGCGATCTCGGCGAGCGTGCCGCCCAGGTGCACGGTCGCCGCCCCGGCGACCGCCGGATCGCGCCAGGGCACCGGTCCGTCGAGCGCCCAGTCGATCTTGAAAACTCCCGGTCCGTACCGGTATCGGCCGAGCGCGGCGCGGTAGCGGCCGGGCAGCGCGGCGCCGGCGACCGCGAGCACCTGGCGAGGGGTGAGATCGAGCAGCACGGCCCGCGCGGGCGGCAGTTCCGACAGGCTGGTCACCGGGGCGCCGGTGACCAGTTCGCCGCCGAGTTCGCGCAGCCGGGCGACCAGGGCCTCTGCCAGTGATGATGATCCACCGACGGCTACCGGCCAGCCGACCTGGTGCGCGAGCACCCCGAGGAACAGCCCGTAGCCCGCGGTGACCGGGCGATGTAAATCGATCATGGAATGGGCGGCGAGCCCGGCGAACAGCGCTCGCGCCGCCTCACCGCGCAGCGCGGCGTGGGCGAGCGCGGTCGCGGACCACAGCCCGCGCACGCCGAACCGGGCGAGGGCCAGGGGCGCGGCGGGCGGCAGGTCGAACGGTGCCAGCACACCCTCGGCCAGCCGCGAGCCGTCGGACGCCAGCGGGCCGACCAGCCAGCGCCAGCCGGAATCGACGCCGTCCCGGTCGGCGAGGCCCGCCGCGGTGGCGTCGAGGTCGCGGCGCAGCAGCGCCGCCGGGCCGTCGTCGAGCGGGTGGGCGAGCGGCACCGGCGGATGCGCCCACCGAAGCCCCTCGGTGGGGGTCGGGTCTGCGGTGGGGGTCGGGTTCGCGGAGGACGCCGGGTTCGCGGAGGACGCCGGCCCTGTGCCGAAGGCGCGCAGGGCGGGGGATGCGAGCGCGAGCGGCAGAACGGTTGCGCACACGTCGTGCCGGAAGCCGGACAGCGTCGGCTCTTCTGTTCGCAGCCCACCACCGGGAGTGCCCGCAGCCTCCCGGACGAGTACCCGCCAGCCGGCCTCGGCCAGCGTCAGGGCTGCGGTCAGCCCGTTTGGACCGGCCCCGACGATCACCGCGTCGAAGCTGTCCGTGCTCACGGTGCACCTCTTCCATGCGGATTCCAGGCAGGATCGTGCCGCCGCCGGGCATCGAGCCCGAACGTGATGCCCGCCCGAACGTGATGCCCGCCCGTCCGGTCGCGACCCGGGGCCGCCGTCGCGCCGCTGGTCCGAGCCCAGGAGCAGATGCCACAGAAGGTGTCCAGCGTCACGCATAAATGGGGCTTTTGTCACAGAGGGAAACTCGGCTGTGGACTCGCACGTTGAGATCTGTGCATCATTAGTCACTTTCCGTTTCTGCGGGTCCAGGGTGGGCGTCGGATGTGGTCGGACCGCAGTGTCCGACGGGCGCCGGCAAACCATCGCCAATGGTGACACTTCGGGGCCGATCTCCGACGAGACACCCGTCCCGCCGCATCGAACTCGAGGAGGATGCCATGACCGCTTCGGTTTCCCCGCCGTCACCGTCCCGGCACAGCCATTCGCCGCCCATGTCCGGGTCCACCGCCAAGAACGTGCGCCGGACCCGGGGTGACCACAACCCCCTGCGTCCCGATCTCCAGGCCTCCCTGGTCGTGTTCGTCGTGGCGTTGCCCCTGTCGCTGGGCATCGCCGTCGCCTCGGGGGCGCCGGTCGCCGCGGGTCTCCTCGCCGCGGTGATCGGCGGCGTCGTCGCCGGCGCCCTCGGCGGTGCGCCGTTGCAGGTGAGCGGGCCGGCAGCCGGGCTGACCGTCATCGTCGCCGATCTCGTCCACACCTACGGGTGGCGCGTTACCTGCCTGATCACCGCAGGGGCCGGGATTCTGCAGATCCTGCTCGGGCTCTGCCGGGTCGCCCGCGCCTCCCTGGCCGTCTCGCCGGCCATCGTCCACGGGATGCTCGGCGGCATCGGGCTGACGATCGTCCTCGGCCAGTTCCACGTGGTGCTGGGCGGACAGGCCGAGAGCCACGCCTGGGAGAACGTCGTGGCAGTGCCCGAGGCGATCATCGATCCGCACGGTTCCGCGACCCTCGTCGGCTTCGTCACCATCGCCACGATCCTGCTCTGGCCCCGGTTGCCGAAGAGGCTGCCGAACGCCGTCCGAGCCATCCCCGCCTATCTCGCGGCGGTCGTGACGGGCACCCTGCTCGCTGCCGTCGCGGGCTTCGACCTGCCCAGGGTCGACCTGCCCTCGTCCCTGTTCGACGCGGTCGCCCTGCCGGGCCTCCCACACGGCGACTGGTCCGGCATCGCGCTGGGCGTCGTCACCGTGGCCATCGTCGCCAGCGTCGAGTCCCTGCTCTCGGCCGTCGCGGTGGACCAGCTTGCCACCACCCGAGGCTGGCGGGGGCCGCGCGTCGACCTCGACCGCGAGCTGCTCGGGCAGGGCTCGGCGAACCTCGTCTCGGGCCTGGCCGGCGGGTTGCCGATCACCGGGGTGATCGTGCGCAGCTCCACCAACGTCGCCTCCGGCGGGCGTACCCGGAAGTCTGCCGTCCTGCACGGCGTCTGGGTGCTGCTGTTCGCCGTGTTCCTGGGTCGCATCGTGGAGTGGATCCCGCTGTCCGCCCTCGCCGGCCTGCTCGTCGTCGTCGGTGCGCGGCTGGTCAACGTCGCGCATCTGCGCCACGTCCGCCGGCACGGGGAGCTGCCCGTCTACCTGGTGACAATCGTCGGTGTCGTCGCCCTCGACCTCCTGCAGGGCGTCGCCCTGGGTCTGCTCACCGCGCTCGCCCTGGTCCTGCGCCGGGTGCTGTGGTCGAGTGTCCGGCTGGTCCGCACCGGCGAGCTCTGGCAGGTAGAAGTCGAGGGGACACTGAGCTTCCTGTCCCTGCCCCGCCTCGCGCGGATCCTGGGCCGTATCCCCGTCGGTGCCCCCGTCTCGATCGAACTCATCGTCGACTACCTTGACCACGCCGCCTATGAGCATCTGCGCGGCTGGTGCGCGAACCACGAGGCGTCCGGCGGGACGGTGAGCGTCGACGAGATCGGCCAGGTCTGGTTCCGCCGGCCGGCCGAGGTCGCGGAGCAGCGGCGCCGTACCGTCGTCCCGCACCTCCCGCGCTGGTTCGCGCCCTGGTCGCAGTGGCAGGAACTGGAACTCGCCTCGTCATCGTCGGATCCCTCCTCGTCTGATTCCCCTTCGTCGGGATCGCGGTCCTCGGATTCCCAGCCCGCCGGCGTCACTCCGCCGGCGATCCACCCAGTCCAGGGCCCGGACACGGCGGTGTCGGTGCCGGCGCAGGCCTCCCCCGACCGGACATTCGACCACGTCAGCACAATGCTGTTCGGGGTGAACGAGTTCCACCGGCGGGCCGCCCCGCTCCTGCGGGGCACCTTCGACGAGCTCGCCGGGGGACAGCAGCCCGGCGCCCTGTTCCTCACCTGTGCCGACTCCCGCATTGTTCCCAACATCATCACCAGTAGCGGTCCCGGCGATCTGTTCACGATCCGTAATGTCGGGAACATCGTCCCGGTGGACGACCCCGCCGGATCCGACCCGGACGCGCCCTTGCGGCGCGGTGGCGACCTGTCGGTGACCGCCGCGCTGGACTACGCCGTCGACGTCCTGCGGGTGCCCTCGCTCGTGGTGTGCGGCCATTCCGGCTGTGGCGCCATGCAGGCGTTGCTGTCCGGCGCGCTCGACGGCGCACCCGACTCGGCCCTGGCGGGCTGGCTGTCGCACGCCGCCGCCTCGCTTGAGCGGACGCCCCCTGCCGGCACGGAGGACCTGCCCCCGGTGGAAAGGCTGGGCCGCGCCAACGTGGCGCAGCAGTTGGAGAACCTGCGCGCGCATCCGGCCGTGCGCCGTGCCCTGGCACGCGGCACGCTGGAACTCGTCGGCCTGTACTTCGACATCGCCGACGCGCGCATCTGGGTGTTCGAGGAGTCGACCGGCCGGTTCGTCGACCCGATGGACGCGTTGCCGACGGCGGTCATCGGGACCGGCTCGCGTCGCCGGTGGGACGCACCGGTGCGGGTGCCCGCACCCATGGTCGCGGTCGGCGCGGCTTCTGCCGACGAGCAACCGCCGCCCGCCGGCAGGCGGGCCCGGTGGCTCGGCCTGCCGCGGTAATGCCGCAGCGGTGAAGGGCCGCCGATCGCCCGGGATCCCGGGATCCCGGGATCCGAGGTGCTGACCCCGCAGATGCACCGATGGTCGGCGACGTCGACCGTTTGATGACGTCGACCTTTTGATGACAGAGAGTTGCCGAGGGTGAGGCGCGGTTTCAAGACCGGAGACCGTTACCAACCCTCGGCGATTCGCCGTCGCGCCAGTTCGCCGTCGCGCGGTTCGTCCGCGGGGGTCACGAGGCCGGGATGACCCGCTCCGGGTAGTCCAGCCAGGATGTCTGACCGTCGGGGGTGACGGTGAGCCCGAAGCGGGCGCAGGACGGCCGCCCTGCGTTCACCCACCAGTCGTAGGCCATTTCGAGTTCGTCCCACAACCGTCGTGGCCCATACTGGGTGACCTCGTGCCCGTCCGACTGCCCGTCCGACCCGGCGGTCAGTGACGCCCACGAATGTGACGCCGCGTGGGACAGCAGAAGTGTTCTCGCCGGGCCGCCTTCCTCGATCTGCCCGGTGGTGCAGCCGGGCAGCCACAGGCCGACCGCGAATCCGGCCGCGGCGTCCGCGAAGGGCTCATCCAGATACCGGCAGGTTGTTCTGACGTCGGCGTCGTCCTCGCCGAGCCACCAGACGGGTTTGTCGGCCCGTTGGCCGCGCAACCGCATGAAACCCGCATCATCATGAAAATGGCCCGAGGCGGTGCCGTCCGCGACGGTCAATGACAGCAGTGCCCCACCGAACTCGCTCGTGAACGGCAGCACGATCCGCCCGCCCGGCCGGGTCTGCGTGATCCAGGGGTAGGGAACGGTAACCACCGACGCCGTGGCGATGATCCGGTCGTAGGGAGCCCGATCGGGAAACCCCGCCGCGCCGTCCCCGACGACCACCGTCACCGGACGGCCGATCCTGGCGAGGGCCGCGCGGGCGTGCCCCGCGATTCCCGGATCGATCTCGATGGTGGTGACCTGGCCGGTCGGGGTCTGCTCGGCGAGCAGCGCCGCGTTATAGCCGGTCCCGGTACCGATCTCGAGGACGTTCATCCCGTCCCGCACATCGAGGAGGTCGAGCATCCGGGCCATGACCCACGGCGCGCTGCTGGAACTGGTCGGTATGACGCCCCTACCGTCGTACCTGCCCGTCCCGTCGTCGACCTGCGTCGTGATCCCGTCGTCGCTGCGGCACAGCTCCGACCACCGCTGTGGATCATCCTGGCGCCGGAGCGGGACCAGGAAGAACCCGTCCTCGTCCCGGACCCAGATCTCATCCGGGATGAAATCCTCGCGGTTCACCCGGCGGACGCTCACGCCTTCCCTGAGCCCTTGCACACGCCGCAGGAGACGGTCTCGTTCTTGCCGTCGCTGGTCACGGTGATCTTCCCGCTGCCGTTGCAGGTCGGGCAGGCTACCGGTTTCGCGTGCTTACCCACCCGACCGCCTCTCACCCGGGGTCATCTAGCCACCTGGGGCCACCTGGGGGTTCGGACCCACGGCCATGATTCCATCCGGACGGTGCCGCGCGTCAAGGGGCCGCGGCAGCCTCGTGGCCGGGCCGGGAAACCGGTCGAACCTGACGATTCTGATGCGATTTTCACTCGACCTCCAAGCGAGCGGTGGGTGATGACGCCGCTGCGTTCGGGCGGGTCGCCCACGATGCTGTAGTCGGGCAGAACGGTCACCCCGAGCCCCCTGGGCGACCATGAGCTTTCCCACCCGCGCACCGGCGCCGATGGACGCCGGACCCGGCGGATCTCGCTAAAGCGGGCGGCAGACGTGTGTCAAGGTCCAGTCGGTTCCGGTTCCGGTCGCGGTCGCGGCACTCTCCGTTTTCGGCTGCGTGCCGGTCGTGCCGTCATGACCGCCCGCGCCGATCCGATGGTGCAGGAGGGTCGCCGTCAACGGGGCGACGTCGATCCGCCAGAACATCTCGACCGGGCAGCGCAGGGCGACCACGAGCACGCCCCGGATGACCGCCGGATGGGTCACCGCGATGATGTGGCTCGGTTCGGTGCTTCGCCGGACCAGCCAGTTCTCGACGCGGCTGAGCAAGCTCAGTAGGGATTCGCCGCCCGGCGGGGCCACCGCCGGATCGCTGTGCCACCGGCGCAGCTCGTCCGGGGGAATCTCGTCCAGGCTGCGCCCCCGCCAGGCCCCGACGTCCAGGTCGCGCAGGGCCGGATCCACCTCGGGGACGACGGGTGGGCCCGGGGCCCGCGGGATGGTGACGTCACCCTTGCGGGCACCGAGGCCCAGGGCGGCGGCGGTCTGACAGGCCCGCGCGGATCCGTCGCAGAGCACCCGTCCCGTCGCGGGAAGCGCGCCAGCCGCTACCGCCTCGGCGGCGCCGGCGGCTCGGCGCAGCCCGTCGGCGTCGAGAGGCTCGTCGACAGGGAACCGGGCGGCCCGCAGGGCCACGGTCGGCGCGCAACTAACCAGGGCCAGCCGCACCGGCGGCACCGATCGCGCTGGTGGGGGCCGCGGTACGTCGGAACGCGCGTTCGGTCAACGTGCCGAACAGCAGGCCGATGGCCGCCCAGACGGTCGCCTGGATGGCGAGCGAGGCGATCCGGAACCGCCACAGCACGTCGGCCGGGAAGCCCTCCGGCGTCTCGTGCACGCGGGGCAGAACGGCGTAGACGACGCCCAGGACCACCAGCCCGCCGACGGCGGCGGCGATCGTCGCGTTCCAGCCGCCGAGCCGGCCGGTGAGCCGCCGCGCGGCCACACCCGTCCCGACCACGACGATCACCGAGATCAGGATCATGAGGAAGTACAGGACGGTCCGCCGGCCGATCGTGTCGGGATTCCCGATCGCGGGGGGATTCGCCGGGTACTTCAAATCGGGCAGGAGGTAGACCGCGGTGAACCCGGCGAGGGCGACCAGGGCGGCCGTCCCGCGGGGCCCGAGGGTGCCCAGGCGGCCCTGCACGCACGCATACGCCAGGGCGAACATGCCGCCGATGGCGACGGAGAAGAGCAGCAGACCGGTGAACAGACCGAGCGTCGACTGCACGGTCCGGGACACCGGCTCGGACTCCTCGTGCGCGTGAGCGGCGAGACCCACCACCTCGTGCGCATGAGTGGAACTCTCGCCTGCCGACTCGAAGGTGATCGCGTGACCGATCTGGCTCTCGCCGAGGGTCTTCGCGACGATGAAGGCGAGCACGGCTGCGACCAGACCGACGAGCATGCCACGGATCAACAGTGTTCGTGCCACAGCGTCTCCTCGCTGGAACAGATCGGGAGGAGGCGTTAGTGGCAGGGGAAGCCGAGCAGGTGGCGGGCGTCGTGCACGAACTCGTGGACGTAGTTCCCGCCGAAGATTGACAGCGCGCCCTGCTCGGCGCCGACGAAGTACAACCCGAGCAGCGCCAGCAGCCCGCCGAAGAGCAGGAAGGGCACCAGCTCACGTATCGGGATGGCCGGCAGGGCGAGCGGTGCGGGGGAGACGGCGGGGTGCGCCATGCGGAGAACCTCCACTGGAATCACGCGTTCCACGGGTAGGACGGGTTCGGGCAATGGGTCTGACTTCCGAGACCATCCAGGACGGACGGGCCGATCACAGTGGCGCGACCATGCCGGAATCACACCGGCTTCCATCACACGAACATGTAGAGATAAACAGCGCTATGTAATCCTGTCAAGTTTTATGGGCCGCCAGGATGGCTGGATGGGCCCGGGTGCGGTCCCGTGGGGCATGCTGGTGTGCATGACGACGACGTTCGCATCGACCCTGGTGCCCCTGACCGCGCGTGATCACGGTGATCACGGTGATCACGGTGACGAGGGTGACGCACCGAGCGGGCTCGCGGGCACCGTCGCGTCCTGCTGCACGCCGCTGGCTCGCACCCCGCTGTCCGCGGAGGACGCCGAACGTCTCGTCGGTGTGCTCAAAGCGATCGCCGTTCCCGCCCGGCTGCGGCTGCTGTCGATGATCTATGCGCGGGAGGGTGGTGAGGCGTGCGTCTGCGAACTGACCGAGCCGCTCGGGCTGACCCAGCCGACCGTCAGTCACCACCTGAAGGTTCTTGTCGCCGCCGGCCTGATCAGCCGGGAGAAGCGTGGCGTGTGGGCCTACTACCGACTCGTGCCCGGAGCGCTGCCCGCGCTCGCCACGGTCTTCGCTCCGGCCGCCGCTCCAGACGCCGAGTGAGACGACCGCCGGGCGGGACCTGCGCATCGCGGCCGGCGGTGGTCAGAGGGACCAGCAGCGGTCAGGGGAGCCAGGAGACGGTGGCGCAGCCGAGCTGATGCCGGATGGGGCCGTCGGGCCCGGCGTTCGTGGCGTAGGCGCACACCGTGTGCGGGACGGCGCTCGTGATGACGGTGGTCTCGAAGCCGTGGTCGGAGCCGGCGTCGGGGTAGAAGCGGGCGACGTCCGGTCGGGAGGCGTCCGCGGTGGCGGTGGTGGCGGTGGCACCGTCGAGAGTGACCGTGACGATGAGGGGGTCGGCGGGGTCGTCGGGGTCGTAGGTCCAGCCGGCGACGCGGACGCTGCTCCAGCCGGCGGTGATCCACGGGTTGGGCGTCGCGAGGTCGAGGTAGCCGAGGGGCGTGTGGTCGACGGCGGGCGCGTCCACGGTCGCGGTGGCGCAGCCGAGGCTCCGCCGGTGGAAGGAGCCGAGCGGGCCGATGTTCACCGCGGCGGTGCAGACGGTGTGGGTGCCGGGTGCGGCGGCCACGGTGGTGTCGAAGCCGTGGTCGGGGCCGGCGCCCGGGTGGGCCCGGGCGACGTCGGGACGGGAGCGGTCGGCGACGACGGTGGCGGTGGCGACGTCGTCCAGAATGATCGTTACGGCCAGGGGGCGGGTGAGGTCCCCCGGGTCGATGGTCCAGCCGGCGACGCGGATGCCGGCGGGGGATGCGTCGGCGAGATCGAGAAAGCCGAACGGCGGCGCATCGTCCCCATCGGGACAGGTTTTCTCGGTTTTCTTGATCTTCTCGGTTTTTCTGATCTTCCCCGTCTTCCCCACGTCACTGGACCCGGCCGTCGGGCAGGCGCCGGCCACGGCGGATCCGGCTAGGCCGACGCCGATCAGGACGGTGGTGAGAGCGAGGATGCTGATCATCGCGACGGCGGTACGTACGGGCGTTCGATGCGGCGCGATGGCGATGATCGTCATCCTCTCCCCTCTCGCTCAAGGTGTGAACTGAAAGTAGCATCTCCATTGCTATTGGTCGACGGCCGTGAAGGTTTTGTTGCATGTTGCATCCACGTCGCCGCCATGCGCATTCTGCGGGTGCGGTGTCCGTACGGCCATGGAGCGGTGGGGCGGCGACTGGACCCGGCTCGCCGACCGCCGCTGTTACCAGACCTGGATCAGCCAGCTCGGTCTGGCGGGGGAGCCGTGGACCGGTCGCGGGACCGGATAGCCGAGAAAGCCTGCCGCGATCGTGCGCCCGCTCCCCGACTCGGCGGCCAGCCGAACCGGGAGAACGGTTCCGCCCGCAGATGCAGACGGATGATCTCCCTGCTGTACGCCAGCGTGTCGGCCGGCAGATCGTCCGGTGGGTGCCAGGCGAGGGCGGAGCAGGTGGCTGGCTCCCGATTGGTGGGCTCGCCGCTCCACCGCGACACCAGGAAGCCGAAACCGATACGAGCGTCGCTGTCCGGCGGAAGGGCATGCGTGATACCCGCGAAAGTGACCTCCTCGGGTTCGACCCCGATACCGAGCTCCTCGCCGAGCTCCCGGATCACCGCGGTCACGACGTCCTCGGCGGGCTCGATCCGTCCGCTGGGCAGCGCCCAGCAGCCGCTTCCGTAGATGCCTCCCGCGCGTTTCGCCAGGAGCAGGCGGCCGTCCCGTATCAGTAGCGCAAGAACGTCGACCGGGGTCCGGTGTTCGTGCCGCATGATCCTCCTCGTGCTCTTCTTCCCGCGGACCGACTCGAGGCCCGTGACCGGGAAACGTAGCGCGCAGGGCCCCGTCCTTCAGAGTGAAGATTCAGCAGGGATTCGGCCGGCGCCCAGCGGCAGGGTGGCACTGTTCCGCGCATGCGCATCCTGGTGGCGGACGACGACCGGAGTCTGGTGGCGCGACTGCGGGCGCTGCTGCGCCGTGGTGGTGGGGAACGCCCGGTCGTCCTGGCGGCTGGCGATCTCCGGCTCGACCCGCGTCGCACCGGGCCTGGCGGGGTGAGTCACCGGTCGAGCCGACGCCACGGCAGTTCTCCCTCCTGGAGTTCCTGACGCGCCGTCCCCGTCCCGTACCGACCGGTGGGTAGGGCGGTGGCACGGGACGGGGACGGTAACCATCCCGGCTACATCCTCGTCTGCCGGCCAGCCGCCAAGGCTGGATGGTCACCATCCAGCAAGCCGACCCCACAGAACCGAGGACACCTCAGCGCCGGACACGCCGAGGCGGTTCAGACATTTTTCCGGGAGATTCCTTGCGCCTTGGCACTATAGCAGGG
>NZ_CDXDOS010000100.1:0-11614 GCF_978021245.1 Frankia sp. CoBUL1 | reverse complement strand
GGATGGCGGCGCCGCCATCCCGCCCGGCGCCGCCATCCCGCCCGGCGCCGCCATCCCGCCCGGCGTCCCCTCCGCGCAGGGCACGGCCGCGCGGGCCGCGCTGCACCGCCTCGCCGAGGGCAAGGACGAGTGGGCCGCGCTCGGTGACCTCGCCGCCGCCGAGGTCCTGTTGCCCGACCTCGGTAACGACATCACCGATCTGTCGGAGGAGGACGACAGCCTGCTGCAGCTGCCGGTGGCCGAACGGCAGGACGGCACCCAGTTCGTCCCGACGTTCACCTCTGAGCAACGCCTGGCCGAGGCGCTGCCGGAGGTGGCGCGTTACCGCACGGTCCAGGTGGCGGCCCTGGGCCGGATCTGGCCGTCCGACGATCTTCTGCTCGCGGTCGATCCCGGCTCGGAGGGCGGCATCGCCCTGCCGGCGGACGGCCTGCGGGCGCTCGCCGCGATGTCCGGCTGAGGCCCGCCTCGGCCCGGCATCACGTCACGTCACGGTCGGGGGTCACGGCGCGGTCGGGGGTGTCCGTGTTGGCTCGACTGTGCCCGCCGGAGGGCGCTGGCGGGCCGGCGTGTCGCGGGTGAGGCACGCAACATCGGCTGGGTCAGCCTTGTCGCTCCGCGTCGTTCGTAGGCCAACTGACATCGCTGTGACCTGCGTTTTTCCAGCTACGGCAGGGCTTTGCCGGGCAGGCGAGGCAGCCGCCACGATGATTCGGGGCGGTCATCGACGGGTCGTAGTCCTACCGAACGTCGAACCTACAGTGGCGCGTGGGCCGTCCCGTGCCAGAATGACCGACGTGGCCTCAGCCCCCGTCCTCGAGAAGGCTCCTCCACCACACCCGACGGCCAACCGTCCCTCGATGGTCTCGGTTGGCACGGTCGTGTGGCTGTCGTCGGAGCTGATGTTCTTCGCGTCCCTGTTCGCGATGTACTTCACGATCCGTTCGGTCAACAGCGGCAACTGGCCGCCGGTCACCGGCGACCCCGCCGGATCCGAACACGGACCCGTGGAGCTGCACGTCGGGTACGCGTTGTTCTTCACCGTGATCCTGGTCCTGTCCAGCGTCACCTGCCAGCTCGGCGTGTTCGCCGCCGAGCGTGGTGACGTGTACGGGCTACGGCGCTGGTACCTGATCTCGCTGATCATGGGTCTGGTGTTCGTCGGCGGCCAGGCGAACGAGTACTTCAGCGAGAACAAGTTCACGATGGCGTCGCACGCCTACGGATCGGTGTACTACCTGACCACCGGTTTCCACGGGCTCCATGTGATCGGCGGTCTCGTCGCCTTCTTGATGGTGCTGGGCCGATCGACGTACGGGCGCTTCACACCGGAGAAGGCGACCTCGGCGATCGTCGTGTCGTACTACTGGCACTTCGTCGACGTTGTCTGGATCGCCCTCTTCGCGACCATCTACCTCCTCCAGTGAGCGACATGACTGCATCCTCGGGCTCCTCGTCATCCTCGGACACGCCGTCGGGCATCCCACCGTCGGGCACCCCGGCGTCGGGCACTGCGGCGTCGCGATCCTCGGTGTCGGTCGCCGCCACGAAGCGGTTCTCGCGCGGACGAACGGCGTCCGCGCGTCGCCGCCGGAGGTCCTCCGCGCTGGTCATGGTCCTCGGCCTGCTGGCCACGGGGGTGCTGTGGACGGTGCTGGCGCCGGGCGGCAACGCCGCGCAGACCCCGGACGCCAACGAGGCGGTCCGGCAGGGCCGGGCGCTGTACCTGCAGGGCTGCTCGACCTGCCACGGGCTGGGAGCGCAGGGCACGAACACCGGGCCCAGCCTCATCGGCGTCGGCGCCGCCGCGGTGGACTTCCAGGTGTCGACCGGCCGGATGCCGCTGGCCGCCCCCGCCGCGCAGGCCGACCGCAAGCCCCCGATCTACTCGGCGACCCAGATCGACCAGCTCGCCGCGTACATCCAGAGCCTTGGCGGCGGCGAGGAGGTGCCGAAGGTCACGGACGCGGCGCTCAACGACGCCGACCTGTCGCACGGCGGCGAGTTGTACCGGGCCAACTGCGCGCAGTGCCACCAGGCCGTCGGGCAGGGCGCGCCGCTGACCTACGGCAAGTTCGCCCCCTCGCTGAGCGAGGCCACCCCGGTGCAGGTCGTCGAGGCCATGCGGACCGGGCCGGAGTCGATGCCGGTGTTCGGCCCGCGCCAGCTGAACGAGGAGGACGCGACCGCGATCGCGGCCTACATCAAGCACATGAAGGAAGCGCCGAGTGCCGGTGGGCACAGCCTCGGTAACTACGGTCCGGTGCCCGAGGGACTGCTGGCCTGGCTGGTGGGCGTCGGTGCCCTGCTGGGTGTGTGCCTGTGGATCGGAGCGAGGCAGAAGGTATGAGTGACCAGACGGGCCGGGGCACGCCGGGGCCGGCGGATTCCGGTGCGGACCAGCCGTCCGTTCCGACGGACCGGCGCATGCACTACCCGGGCTACCAGGGCGAACCGGCCGACGAATCTGACCAGGACTCGATGAGCAGCATCTTCAGAAGGGCGAAGCACCCGGTGGACACCTCCGGCCAGCCCGCCGGGGGATCCGGGGTGTCCGCCGGCGGCCCGGACGTCCCGGCCGGGACGTCGGACGGCCCGGAGGCCCTGGGCACGCCGCCCCACCAGACCGACTCGACCCGTGAGCCCACGACCACGGCCGTTCGCCCGCAGACTGGGGTTATCCAGCCGACCTACGGGGAGCGGGCCGCCGGTGGGGTGACCGTTCGTCCGCCGCGCGCGCAGGACGTGGACCGCCGGGCCGAGCGGCGGGCGGAGCGGCTGATTGCCGGCTGGTTCCTGATCTCGGTGATCGGCACCGTCGGGTTCGTTGTCACCAACTTCGTCGGTGACAAGTACAAGGCGTACTACACCCCCTCCCTCGGGGCCGCGCTGGGCCTTGCCGTCGGTGGGCTCGGCATCGGCCTGATTCTGTGGGCCAAGCGGCTGATGCCGCACGAGCAGGCCGTGCAGGAGCGCCACGCGTTCGCCTCCTCCAAGGAGGAGATCGCCGTCACCGAGGAGGAGATCGCGGCCGGGTTCGCCGACACCGGCCTCGCGCGCTACCCGTTGCTGCGCCGCACCCTGCTCGGGGCGGGCACCGTGCTCGGCGGGCTGATCGTGGTGCCGCTGCTGAACCTGACGAACACCAAGCCGGGCAAGAAGCTCGACCACACGAGCTGGGTGAAGGGTGCCCGCCTCGTCACGGAGGACGGCCGTTACGTCAAGCTCGGCGACGTCGCCATCGGCGGCATCGAGACGGTGTTCCCGGCCGTTCCGGTGACCGAGTCCGACGGCACCGTTGCGTACCAGCCGAAGACCGATGTCCAGACCAAGGCCGACAGCACGACGCTGCTCATCCGGCTGCCACCGGGGGTCGACCGCCCCCGCAAGGGCCGGGAGGACTGGGGCGTCGACGGCCACGTCGCCTACTCCAAGATCTGCACCCACGCCGGCTGCCCGGTCAGCCTGTACGAACAGCAGACCCATCATCTGCTCTGCCCCTGCCACCAGTCCGTCTTCGACGTGCGGGACGGCTGTCGGGCGATTTTCGGGCCGGCCAGCCGGTCCCTGCCACAGCTTGCCATCGCCGCGGACAAGGACGGGTTCCTCTACGCCCGTGACGGTGACTACCACGAGCCCGTCGGTGCCGCCTTCTGGGAGCGCTCATGACCACCGCATCCGCCCCCGAGTTCGTCAAGCGGCCGGGCCCGATCCGGAAGGCCAACCGTGAGCTCGACGAACGGTTCGGCAACCAGGCCTTCCTGCGGCGCAACCTGAACAAGGTCTTCCCCGACCACTGGTCGTTCATGATCGGGGAGATCGCCCTCTACAGCTTCGTCGTGCTGCTGCTGACGGGCATCTACCTGACTCTGTTCTTCGACCCGTCGAACACCGAGGTCATCTACAACGGTTCCTACGTCCCGCTCAAGGGCGTGGAGATGAGCCGGGCCTACGCCTCGACGCTGGACATCAGCTTCGACACCCGGGCCGGTCTGGTGTTCCGCCAGATCCACCACTGGGCCGCGCTGGTCTTTGTCGCGTCGATGATCGTGCACATGTTCCGGGTGTTCTTCACCGGCGCGTTCCGCAAGCCCCGTGAGACCAACTGGCTGATCGGCATCGGTCTGGTCGCCCTGTCAATGCTCGAGGGCTTCGCCGGCTACTCGCTCCCGGACGACCTGCTCTCCGGCACCGGTCTGCGGATCGCGGCCTCGATCGCCCAGTCCATCCCGATCATCGGGACGTGGGCGTCGTTCCTCGTGTTCAACGGGGAGTTCCCGGGCGTCAACTTCCTGCCCAGGCTCTACGTGACGCACATTCTGCTGGTGCCGGGTGTCCTGCTCGCCCTGATCGGCGCGCATATGGGCATCCTGTGGCACCAGAAGCACACGGACTTCCCCGGGCCGGGCAAGACCGAGGACAACGTCGTCGGCCACCGGGTCTTCCCCGTGTTCGCGGTGAAGTCCGGCGGGTTTTTCATGCTGGTCTTCGCGATGCTCGCGCTGCTCGGCGGTCTCGCCCAGATCAACCCGATCTGGATGTTCGGCCCGTACGACCCGTCGAAGGTCAGCTCGGCCTCCCAACCGGACTGGTACATCGGCTTCCTCGACGGCTCGACCCGGCTCATGCCGCCCTGGGAGTTCCGCGGGCTCGGGCACACCATCCCCGCGGTGTTCTGGCCGACTGCCGTCCTGCCGGGCATCCTGTTCACGCTGGCGGCGCTCTATCCCGCGCTGGAAGCCAGGTTCACCGGGGACGCGAAGCCGCACAACCTGCTGCAACGGCCACGGGAGGCGCCGACCAGGACCGCGATCGGCGCGATGGCGATCAGCTTCTACCTGGTGCTGATGATCTCCGGCGGTAACGACATCATCGCCAAGACCTTCAGCATCTCGCTGAACGCGATGACCTGGGCCGGCCGCATCGGGCTCATTGTCGTGCCACCGATCGCCTATGCGGTGACGAAGAAGATCTGCATTGCGCTCAACCAGAAGGACGCCGAGATCGAGCATCACGGCATCGAGACCGGGATCATCCGCCAGCTTCCCAGCGGGGAGTTCGTGGAGGACCACCGCCCGAAGCCGACTCCCGTCCCCGACCATCCGCTCGTCCCGACGGACCGGTTCGAGCTGCCGGCGGCCAACGGGCATGGCGACGGTCACGGCAAGGGGCTTGCGCGCCGCGCAGGCAAGGCCGTGACCGGGTTCTTCGTCGAGGAGAAGCAGCCACCCGGCGGCGGCCGGCAGTAGCCGTCCGGCCTGACGGAGCACGTCACGTCAGGCCGACGGGAACCATCCGTCACCGTCATACGTACGTACCGACCGGCCGGGGGCCGCACCGAATCCGGCTGCGGCGCGGATGGCGCCCGCGGCCGGCCAGCTCCACTCGCCCTCCAGCCGCACGAGCCGCACCCCCGGCCCACCGAGCCAACGGGCGATGCGTTCGGTCTCCTCGACGGAGGCGCACGGGGCCGGACCGGGCCGCGGCCGCACCGTCTCGGCGCTGGCGACCGCGGCGTCGACCCAGGGCCGCGGATCGACACCAGGCGGCACGCTCGCCGCCGACACCAGCCGACCGTGACGCACTACGGCCAGATCCCAGCCGGCCTCGGTGGTCGGGGTCGCGGCGACGAGCTCGGCGACCCCGGTGAGGGCCGACAGCCGCTGGGCACGTGCGGCTGCGCGGACGAACGCGATCATCCGGTCCCGCTGGACGGCGGCCTCCTCGTAGCGCCGCTCGGCGGCCAGCCGGTCGATCCGCCGCGTCGAGGCGGCGATGACCAGGCCCGGATCGCCGGTGATGGCGGCCCGGGCGGCGGCGACGTGCCGGCCGTAGCTCGCCACGTCCTCCCGGCCGTCGCACGGCGCTCCGCATCTGCCGAGGTCGGCGAGGGTACAGGCGGGCCGGCGCACGCGCGGGGACAGGCGCCCGGAGCACTGGCGCAGCGGCACCGCGGCCAGCAGCGCCTCGGCGGCGGCGTCGGCGGCGCGGACGCTGCCGAACGGCCCGAGATAGGTCGCGTCGTCACGGGCGGCGCGCACCCGTGAAAGCCGTGGGAATGGCTCGTCGGTGAGCTTGAGATAAACGGAGCGCTCCGGGAAGCGGGATCGGCGGTTGTACGGCGGCTTGTACTCGGCGATCAGCCGCAGTTCCCGGACCTCGGCCTCCAGGGCGTGCGCGCATCCGATCGCGTCGACCCGCTCGGCCAGCGCCACCATCTCCGCCATCCGCGTCCGGGGTTCGCTGGCGGTGAAGTAGGTACGGACCCGGGAGCGCACCGAACGCGAGCTGCCGACATACAGGGCTCGTTCGTCGGCGTCCCGGAAGATGTAGACACCCGGGCCCGTCGGCAGGCCGTCGGCCAGATGCCGTTTGCGTCGCTGGGCCGGCGACACCCGGGAGCTGTAGTCGTGCAGGTCCTCCAGGGTGGTCACGCCCGCGTTACCGAGCCGTTCGAACAGCCCGTGCAGCACGTCGACGGTGGCCCGGGCGTCCGCCAGCGCCCGGTGGCGGGGCTCGACCGGGCTGCGGAACAGCGAGGCCAGCGACGTGAGCCGGCAGTCGGGGCTCTCGTCTCTCGTGACCACCCGCCGGGCGATACGCAACGTGTCCAGATACTCCCAGGCGGGCACCGGATAGCCGCAGAGCTCGACGGCGGCGCGCAGGAAGCCGAGGTCGAACGGGGCATTATAGGCGACGAGAACGGCGCCGCGGGCGAACTCCAGGAAGGTAGGCAGCACCTGCGTGACCGGCGGCGCCGTCGCCACCATCACGTCGGTGATGCCGGTGAGCACCGAGACCATCGGAGGGATGCCGACGCCCGGCCGGACCAGGGTGGCCATCTCGGCGAGGATCCGGCCGCCGCGGACCCGGACCGCGCCGATCTCGGTGATCTCGTCGCGTCCCGGGGAGGTGCCCGTCGTCTCCAGGTCGAACACGACGAAGGTCACGTCCGCCAACGGACGACCGAGATCATCCTGCCGGCCCTGCCGGCCCTGCCGGCCCTGCCGGCCCTGCCGGCCCTGCCGGCCCTGCCGGGGCGGCCGGGGACGGTCCGGGGCGGGATCTGGGCGCACGGCGTCACGGTAGGTCCCACCCCCGACAGTTTTGCGCCCGGGATCGTCCGCGGACTCGGAGGCGAAAGCAGGTCCGCCTCGCCGCACGTCGTCACGGAGGTTCCGGGTCACGGAGGTTCCGGGTCACGGGCCGATGGAAAACGACTGACGCTACCTGCTCCGTAGGGCGCCGGGTGTGCCACGGGCCGGTATTGGCCACGAAATTCTCCGCGGTTGTCCCTTTCATGGTCCCGTCGGGGCAGTCTGGTGCTTCTGTCGGGGCGTGCGCTCAAGCGTGCGGCCCACTCGGCAGGCCTGCGTGCATCGAATGCGGAATCATGCCCAGGTGGCATGGTTCGAGACGAACGGCATTCGAGTGGCGCGGGTCGCGGTCGACTGTTTGAACGTTGACGTGATGGTGCGCTTCTGGTCCGCCGCATTGGGATACGAGGTGAGCCGGCGTGACGACGGGGCGATCCTGCGTCACCCGGCCGGCGCGGGACCCAAGCTCCTTCTCAGGCCCGGGGCGAAGCGCAATGCCGGCCGTAACCGGCTTCATCTGGATCTCTACGCCGTCGACGCGGAGCGTGTGATCGGCTGGTTGTCGACCCTCGGTGCCCGCCGGGTATCCCGGTACGACGACGACGGGGAGAGCGGATACGTTCTCAAGGATCCGGAGGGTAATGAGTTCCGGGTGATGACGGTTGGGCCGGCGGGATTTGCGCGCCCCTTCGTCTGACACCCCGGCGGGCCGGACTCCCGCGGGGCCGGACTCCCGGCGCGCCCAGCGGAAAACGTGACAGCTCGACGGCCGGGTGAACGGCCGTCGGCCATCGGGTGCTGTCGTCACGTGCCGGACGACCCGGTCGATAGGGTCGCACCCATGCCGAGCGTCTTCACCCGGATCATCAACGGCGAGCTTCCCGGTCGCATCGTCTACTCCGACGAGCACGTGGTGGCGTTCCTGACGATCGCGCCGATCCGGCCGGGACACACCCTGGTTGTTCCCCGCACCGAGATCGACCACTGGATCGATCTATCCGATGACCTCCAGACCGCGCTGTGGAGCGCCGCGGCGACGGTGGGCCGTGCCATCGACGCGGCCTTCCGACCTCGGCGGGTGGCCGCGCTCGTCGCCGGGCTGGAGGTCCCGCACGTCCACGTGCATCTCCTGCCGATCGAGGACGAGACGCAGATCGACTTCAGGCTCGCCGACCACAACCCCGACTCGGCCGAGCTCGATGCCGTGGCCGAGCGGATCCGCGCCGCCCTCGGCTGAGCCGGGTACCGGTCTGGCGCGGTTCTGGCGGTTCTGGCGGTTCTGGCGGTTCGTAGGGTTACGCGGCGGTCAGAGCTGGAACTTCGGCGGATCGACGGCGAACAGCGGTTCCCAGTTCAGGATGGCGTGCCCGGGCGGCGCATCGATGACGATGTTGCCCCGGACCCGTTGCCCGGCCTTGAGAGTCGACACCGACAGCCGCGGCGCGACGTTTTCGTAGCTGCCGTCGTACCGGGTGCCGTCGGAGGTCTGGATGTAGAAGTCGGACGGCGAGGCGGACGTCGACCCGCGGCTCACCTCGACCGTCACGTTAATGACGTAGTAGGCCCCCTGGGTGGGCGCGTCGCCGTACTGGGTCACCTTGCCGGTGGTGGAGCAGACGCTGTTGAGGGTGACCCTGGCTTCGAAGTCGCTGACCGAGGAGGTGGCCCGGCCGACGGCGGTGCCGGACCCGCCGATCGTCGCGGTGCCGGCCGCCGGCGCGTGCTGTGGCGTCACCGGAACGCAGTTCGGCACTCCGTTCGGGGCGGTCGCGGTGGTCGCGGTCGGGGTGGTCGCGGTCGCAGTGGTGTTCGGGAGGTCGGGCACGGTCACCGTCGGGGCCGGCGGGGAGGCGATCTCGGTGCCGTCACCGCCGCGCACCGCGAGGGCGATCACGACACCGAGCACGATGGCGGCGACCACGGCGAGGGGCACGATGATGAACAGCGGATTGGCCCGCTGCCGGGGCGGAGGCAGCGGGCTGCCCTGCTGCCAGCCGTCGGGCGGCGGGTAGCCCCCCGGGAGGTTGTGGTAAGCCCCCGGGGGGTTCTGGTAGGCGTCGGGAGCGCCCTGGTAGCCGACCGTCCCCGGGTATGGGGCACTCCCACCCTGGTAGGGCCCGGCAGCCGCGGCCGGGGGATTGCCAGCCGCCCGGTTGTCCCCAGCCCTGCCGTTCGCCGGGCTGTCCCCACCCGGGCGCGGCGCCGGGGTGCTGCGGGGCGCCGGGGTACCCGCCCCACTGCTGCCCACCCGGTTGTGGGGCGGTGCCTGGCCAGGCGAGGCGTGTCTCCTCCGAGTCGGGCTGGTTCGGCTGGCCGGGCTGGGGCGCTCCCCACGATGGGACCGGGGCCGCCGGGGGAGTAGAGGACGAACCGGAGGTGGGGGTGCTGCTGGGGTCCGCGGGCTGGTGCCAGGGATCACTCGGCTGCCTCCACGCCTCCTGGCTCCCGTCACCGCTGGGGGGCTGGTGAGGCGGGTTCTGGTCGGTCACGATGATCCTCTCAGGCGCAGCCAGGGCCGCGTTCGGAAGAAATCGAGCATAAGGGGCGCGCCTCGCGAGGCTACATAAGCCGACTTTCACCTAAGACAATGACCGCCCAGCCGTAGGCCGCCGACGTACCGATCTGGCCGGTAGCGGCTGTGAGTGCCCTGAGCTCTCCCGATAAGCTGTACTGTCATCGTTCTCCCCGTCGGCTCCGGAGTCCCGCGTGCCTTGCTGTCTGGCCGGTTGGACGAGCCGTTGGAGATACGGCCCGCCCAGTTTTTCCGTCGTGCGCATGATGACGGACATTTCGTCGCCACCCTCGGGTTCGCCGCATGCGTGAGCCGCTTCCGGCGCCGGTGCGGGCGCATGTCGTCGAGTTCGCCGAGCGGACGCTGGCGGATCTTCCCGAGCCGCAGGTCCCGCCGTCGCTGGTCGCGGTGCGCCGCTTCAAGCCCTCCCGCCGTGTCCGCCAGGGGGCCGTCCCGCTGGCCGCGGCGGTGGACGGTGACGTGTTCCGCGGCCGGGTCGCCGAGTGGATCCACCGTCATCATCCCGAGCTTGTCGAAGCCGTCAGCTCGCCGGACGGACCGCCGCCTGCGGCGCCCCCCGAGAAGATCGCCGCGGTCGCGTACCTGCTGCGGGTCTCCGGCTGGCAGGAGCTGGTCCAGGTCGCCGCGGCGTCCACGTCGGAGGCGGCGGCCCGCAGCCAGGTTGACGAGGCCGGGCGGACGATACTGCGGCTCACCGAACAACTGGAGACGAGCAAGCGCATCGCCGCGGCCGAGCAGGAGGAACTGCGCGAGCAGCTGCAGGCAGCCCGGGCGGAGGCGGACGAGGCGCGCCGGCGGCTGCGCTCGTCCGCTGCCGGGATCCGGCAGGCCGAGCAGGCCACGCGGGAGGCCCTGACCGCGGCCGAGGCGGCCCGGAACGCCGCCCTGGCCGCCAGCCGGGATGCCGAGGCGGAGACCCGGCGGCTGCGCGGCCGGGTGGCGGAACTGGAGAGCGCGCTCGCCTCCACCCGCCGGGACAGCCGCGAGTCCCGCAGCGTCGATGACGCCCGGTTGCGCGTTCTACTTGACACCCTGATCGCCTCGGCGCACGGCCTGCGACGCGAACTCGACCTCCCGACGATGGTCGCGAGGCCCGCGGATCTCATCGCTCGCGGCGGAGCCGGTCCGAGCAACGGCCCGCAGGCGTTCGTCGGGGCCCGCGGGCGGCCGGACGACGACCCCTCCCTGATCGACGAGGTGTTGGCCGTCCCCGGGGTCCATCTGATCATTGACGGGTACAACGTGACCAAGCGGGGCTACGGCCGCCTCACCCTGCAGGCACAGCGTGAGCGGCTGCTGTCCGGACTCGGTGCGCTCGCGGGCCGCAATCCCGACAGCGAGGTCACGGTCGTCTTCGACGCCACCGCCGTCGTGGCCCGGCCGGTGGGTGTCGCCATGCCTCGGGGGGTGCGCGTGCTGTTCAGCCGGCCCGGGCAGCTCGCTGACGAGGAGATCGTCCGGCTGGCGCGGATGGAACCGGAAGGCCGCCCGGTCTTCGTCATCACCTCCGACCGGGAGGTCGCGGAGAACTGCGTCGCAGCCGGAGCCCGGGCGGTGCCCTCGGCCGCTCTGCTGGCCCGCCTCGACCGGTAGGGGATCCGCCGGGCGGGACTTTCGCCGGGCGGGACTTGTCCGCCGAGAATTGTCGGACCCTGGACCTACCGTCGGTGAAGTCGGGAGATCGGTGCTCGGATTGTTTGTCGTCGCCGACCTCCACCGGTTCGGATCCGGAAGGTGCGCACGATGCTGATCGACTGTGACTCCTGCACCGCCCGTGGTGCCAGGTGCGCCGGCTGCATGATGACCGTCCTGCTCCCGGCGTCGGGCCCGCCCGTCGGCTGGGACGCCGAGGAGCTCGAGGCATTGCGGTTGCTCGCCGATGCCGGTCTGCTGCCCCCGCTCGCCGACGTGCGGACGGCCCTGCTGGACCAGGCGCCGCGGCCGGACCAGACGCCGCGGCGCCTGGTCCAGCAGGGCCGTCCGC
>NZ_CDXDOS010000099.1:7446-11849 GCF_978021245.1 Frankia sp. CoBUL1 | reverse complement strand
TTGCCCTGAACCTCCTCCGCCTCCGCGGAGTCCGAAAAGTCAAGGAAACCCTCGAACACATCGCCGGAGACCGCCGCCGGACACTCCAATTCATAGCCACTTAACGCAACAGGCCGTCACACCACGCAACCTTCGCGCAGCCCTGGGCGTCGACGTGGCAGGACTCGGGAAGCAGCTCGTCGAGGAGTGGCGGGTAGACCGGTGTCTTGCCGGTGGTGACCTCGGCTGGCCGGCGACCTTGGGCCAGTGCTCGAACGAAGAAGCGCCGGGCAGCGGCCTGGTCGCGGCGGGTGCTGGCCAGGACGTCGATGACCTGCCCGTACTGGTCGACCGCCCGGTACGGGTACGTCCAGCGGCCGGCGACCTTCACATAGGTCTCATCGACAAACCCCCTGTCCCCAGGCCGATGACGACACGCCCGGGCCGTCTCGGCCAGCAAGGGCGTGAAGCGCTGCACCCCGCGGTAGATCGTGACGTGGTCAACGTCGAGGCCACGTTCGGCGAGCAGTTCCTCGACATCCCGGTACGACAACGCGAACCGCAGGTACCACCGTACCGCCAGAATGATCACTTCCGGTGGGAACCGGAACCCCGCGAACTCCGACGCCGGAACCGGTGGACAGACACGACCTCGATGCATCAGCCGATATTCGCGATGCCGGACTCCGCCGATGCGACAGTGTCACGCCATCTCGCGCACCCACCAGCCACTCAGGGTAGTTGACAGCACAGGGGCGTCAGCGCCGTCAGCGACCAGGCGGCTGCCGGGCAGGCTCGCTGGCTGCGGGCTCGTGCCGGTCTACCCTATGAAGTCCGCTACCGGAAGAAGCGGCGCCTGGTGCTGGACATGCTCGACCAGATGACGGGCGAATAGGGGCTGGGTAAGCTGCCTGATGCGGGGCTGGGTAAGCTTTCGGTGATCCTGACAGTTGACGTAAAGGCGGGATATCTTTCAACTGAGCGTTCAGCCAATCTTCCACATGATGTGTTTCTACCTGCTTGGCAGCATTCTTCAGGCGCTCGCGTCGATCTTCCTTCTCCAAGTTCAGCGCCGTGTAGAGAGCGCCCGCCATCTGATCGATACTAAAGGGATCCAACGTGACGGCATACTCGCCGAGTTCTTCGTAGACGCCTGCCTTCTCTGACAGGGCCAGCACGCTGCAGCGTTGCTTGCGCGCCGCGACCTCCTTGGCCAGCAGCGCGACCTCCTTGGCCACCAGGTTCATACCGTCCGCAACAGGGTTAACCATGATCACATCGCAGATCGAGTACGCCGCGACTGCGAGTGGGAGATCCTCGACGTAGTGCAGATCGATGGGCTGCCACCCGTCCGGCGCGTACCGCGCGTTGATCTCGGCGACCTTATCATCGATCTTCTTGATGTAGTCGGCGTACGCGGGCACGTTCGTACGGCTCTTTTGCAGCAGTGCCAGAAAGCGGACCTTCCCGACCAGTTCAGGATGATTATCGAGCAGCTTGCCGAAGGCATCGAACCCGCGCACGGCGTTCTTGCTCGGGTCGGTGCGGTCCACCCGCAGGATGAGCTGAAGATCATCCGTCTGGAATTTCTTCTCCAGTTCGGAGATGTGTTTCTGCACTTCCTGCGTGCGTTGGATCTCTTTCAACGCCTCCGGGTTCACTGAGATCGGGTAATGGCGGACCCGGACGGTGCGGCCGTCTACATGTACCTCCAGCGTGTCCGGATTATCCGGGTCCCTCTCGACCCTAACGCCGGGCAGCTCTTGGGCGCACAGCGCAAAGTTACGTGCGGCGCTGCGGGTCTGGAAGCCGACGATGTCGTTGCCGAGCAGGCCCCGAAACAGCCGCTCACGGATATCCTCCGGGAGGATATGCCACGCCTCTGGGCTCGGCCAGGGAATGTGGATAAAATGCGTGATCATGGTATCCGGGCACTGTTCCCGGACCCGTTCGGCCACCAGATAGAAGTGATAATCATGCAACATTACCAACGCCTTGCTGTCGCGCTTACGGACCTCGTCGATGACTGCATCGGCATAGACGCGGTTTACCTCGGCGTAGCCGCGCTCGAAGGCGTCGCGTGTCTCCTGCGTGATCTCAAGTTGCCAGTCGTCACTCTTGTAGAGTTCGTGCTGGATGAACCACAGGATCGGGTTCGACCACACCTCGTAGAATTTGTGGTAGGCCTCCTTGTCGGTGTCGACCATCCGCATATCGATCTTCGGGCCCTCGGGCTTGCCGTCGACAACACGCGGTTGTATAGGGATTAAGCCGTCCTTGTGACGGGCGGCGGCGGTGACGTCCGCGTCGGTCAACGCCCCGCACACCCAGACGACCCCGTTCTCGCTGAGGCGTTCGGCGAGGCCGGACAGCGCCGACACGAGCCCACCGCTCCCGCGGTTAGTCTTCAGCTCCCCGGAACCGTCGCGGTAGTGACTCACCGGACCGCGATTGGACAACAACACCAGCGGCAGGTCGGTATCGGGCATGATTGTGCGGCCTCCTCAGTCGTTCGCGGAGGTGCCGGGACAGCTACCGGTTCCCGAACCTCCAGCGGCGCGACACCATCGGTGATCGCTTGATTGGAAAAGATGAACTAACAGGGCGTTCGATCCTGCGGGTTCTTTTTGGTTCGGGTTTAGGTTCCTCGCCAGGTGGGGGTGGTCTCGCCCGTTACGCGCCTGGCTGTATTGTGGATCATCGCTAGGTGGATCATCGCTTCGGAGCGGGCGGGGTGGGTTTCTGTAGTCACGGGCGAGACGTCGATGTGCGGTGATCCAGGCTGATGGGCCGGTCGCGCAGCGAGGTGCCAGCTTGAGCTGGTCCTTTTCCGCGCGGCCTCCCGCCGAACCGGACTTGATGGTTTCCCGATCATCCGGCTCCCAGTGACGCAGGACACCCAGCACCGTTGCGGCGCTCTGCATTACTCATACCTCCCGAGGCTGGGTTGTCCGATCATCTGGCCCCCTTCACCTTTCGGACCCAGGCCAGCCATCCGGCCCAGGAACCTCCCTCCAAGTCCCTCCCGGCTGAACCGGGGATACAACAGAGTGCCTTGCGGCGCACGGGGTGCGTTCGACGATCCACCTTTTCTCGAGAACCTCGAACGTGCGTTGGCCGGGTCGCTTCCGAACGATCAGAACGGTCTTCCAGAACGGTCTTCCTCAGGTACTGGCCCGCCCACTGGACGAACTGTCCGGCGAAGCCGCCATCGGCAAAGATCAGGACGATCACTGGCCTGCCCTCGTCCTTCTCCTCGAAGACTATTCACAGCACACAGAAACAAGATCCAAAGCGAGTTCTTAGACAACCCTGGCTTCCGCGGAGTCGCTAACGGATGCACCCGTTAAATACTTTGTTAAATTGAGTTTGTCTCTGGCGGGTCGAGCGGGCGTGGTCGTAGCTGGCTTCGTACTCGGATGCGTCGAAGGGCATCACCGGTGGTGTCTGGAGGTGCAGCAGGTTCCACCCGTCGTTGGCGGCGAGCACGGTGAAGTCGGTGAGGCGGCCGAGACCCGGTAGTGCGTAGCGCACGTGCCTTCCCACGGGTGGGTGGATGCCGACAGCAGCAGGTGCGGACGACCGCCCAGGAAGGCGCGTACCCCTCAGGTCGCCGAGATCCGGAAGAACCCCGGGCGGCGTGCGTGTGGTCGCTGTGCGGGGGAAGCCCGGGTCGGCAGCCATGCAGGGGTGTCCGCATCGGACGTGTTCAGTGATACGCCGCGCACCAGCCTGATGCAAGCGCTTGCAAGTACTGTCGAGGTCGGCGTACCGTTCCCGACATGATCTAGGCCACCTGGTGGATGGGCCAGGTGGGGGTTCTGGCGGGTGCGTCGGGGACGAGGAGGGATCCGGGATGGGCAACAGCATCAAGAACGTGACCGCGTTAGCGGGCGCTTCCACGGCGACGGTGTCGCGGGCGTTGCGTGACGCTTCCGGGCGTCCCCGAAAGCGTCCGACTACGGGTCTGGGAGGCTGCCACGTGGTGGGCTGTCACGGGGCGCTGGGGCATCGACCCTCGCACGGATGCTGGCGACCGGGTGGATGTCGTGTCCAGGTGCCGTATGTGCAGCGCTACCTCCGCTACCTCGAGAATCCGTTCGACGAGCCACCGCCAGCCAAGATCAGATCTGTGGTGGCGGACATTCGCGCCGCGCTGGCCGTGCCTGAATAGGAGGGACCTTTTCGTGTTGATCATCGCTCTGCAGTCGTTGGCCGCCATCGATCCGCTCGTGCCCAACCCGCGCCCCCAGGCACCCGAGGGGGTGCAAGAAACCGTGAACATGGTGGTGGGCTGGTTGAAGTACGGAGGGTTGGTCGCTGGTATGGTTGGACTGCTCATCTGCGCGATCATGATGGCGCTCGGTCGTCGGAACCGCTCCCAGATGAGCGTGGAGGGCGCGGCCGGTGTGCCGTGGGCGCTC
>NZ_CDXDOS010000099.1:0-7264 GCF_978021245.1 Frankia sp. CoBUL1 | reverse complement strand
TCATCGCCGCCGTGGCGCTGGTCGGTGTCGGGGGCCTCGTCGGCATACGGCTCACCGGCGGCGACAAATCCTCCCGGCCGACTGGCCCTGGGCACACCAGCACTGTCGAGGCGGCCGGGCAGCCCAGCTTTGGGCTCGAATCGTCGCCCCCGGTGTCACCGCCCCTGGTGTCACCGCCCCTGGTGTCACCGCCCCTGGTGTCACCGCCCCCGGTGTCACCGCCCCCGGGGGCGGACGACGTTACGTTCTACGACTTTATCGGCGGTCTGCGGCTGCCACGGTCGGCCGCGGCAGGGCCGGCGCATCTCGACGGGTTCCTCGCATCGGGTTTTGCTCGCTCACGGATCGGCAGCGTGCTGGCCGCGATCAACATCGCCTACCGGACCGCCGGGACCCTTGGCGAGTCGGTGTGGCGGCCCACCATCGAACGGCAGGTCATCGGGGATAACCGCACCGCGCTGTTAGCCGCCGCCCAGCGCGAGGGGCGTCAAGACATGCCTGGCCCGGGGGAGCGGATCGCAGGATCAGACTCCCGGATCATCGGCTGGCAACTGGAGAGCTACTCCCAGGACACGGCGATGGTGCGTTACCTGCTCCTCCTGATCCAGGCGAAGGGCCAGCCCCTGCTGGCGGCAGTGCGGGTCGAAGTGCGCTGGGTCGACGATGACTGGAAGGTCGTCGCTCCGTCAGGCGGGGATTGGAGAAACGCCGGATCGCAGGTGACGGACACCGCAGGCTTCAGGATGCTCGCCCAGTTTTAAGGAGCCCGCCGTGTGTGTGCCTTTTGATGTGCTGTGCTATATCAAAGATGGAATCAAAGATCTTGCGAAAGAGATATTCAAAGAAATCTTCGCAGGTGATGTAGCCGAAGCAATCTTCGACATGTTCCTCGAGGTGGTCGCCGACAGGGTCGCCGACGCGGTCGGCTGGATGGTGAGGATGTCGACGTCCTGGTGGGTCAATGTGCCCTCCATCAACCTCAAGGGGAACGTTGCGGCGATCGGGATGATCCGGGGTTTCCTGCTGCCGATCGTGGTGGTGATGTTGGTCGGCGGGCTGATGGTGCAGGGCATCCGGCTCGCGTTGGAGCGGCGGGTCAATCCGCTGGTCCGCGCCGGCCGCGGACTGATCACTTATGCGGTCGCCACCGGGGTTGGCACCACGCTGATCGCGGCCTTGGTCAATGCGGGGGATGCATTCTCCACCTGGGTGCTCAACACCAGCACGGATAACGAGTTCGCCGAGCGGATGACCAAGATCCTCACGCTGACAGGCATGCACGGCGGTTATCTAGTGCTGATCCTGCTGGGTCTGCTGGCCTTCCTAGCCAGCTTCATCCAAGCGGTTCTCATGATCTTCCGGGATGGGGCGATTCCCATCCTGGTTGCTGCGCTGCAGCTCGCCGCCGCGGGGAAGATGACCTCGGTGACGGAAGGCTGGTTCCCCCGGGTCACCGGGTGGGCCGCCGCGCTGGTGTTCTACAAGCCGACCGCTGCCCTGGTCTACGCCACCGCGTTCACGCTGGCCGGCCACGGTGAGGACGCCCGCACCGTGTTCACCGGCTTCACCATGATCATTATGGCGGTGTTGGCGCTGCCGGCGCTGATGCGCCTGTTCAACTGGACCGTCGCCCAAGCCGGGCAGGACGGCGGAGACGGGCAGCTGCTGACATCCATCGGTTTCGCCTTGCAGGCGGCTGCGGGCCTGCGCGGCGCCAGGAGTGGGGCACCCGCGGGTGGCTGGCCAGCCCCCGCGCACGCCCGGTACATGCAATCCCTGGCGGAGGGTGAGCCACCGGTGGGTACCGGTGGAGGCGGGACACCGTCCGGAGCGGCCCTGACAGGCAGGCAACCGGCAGGCGGGCCGCCCGGTACGCCCGGTACGGCGGCCGCCGGTCCCCCGGGAGCGAGCGCGGCCCCTGAGGCTGTCCGCGGCGCGGGGCAGACCGCGGCAGCCAGGATGACCCCGCCGACAGGACCGTCGCCGATCGGAACCCAGGGTGGGGGTGAGGGGACATGACCGAGCCGACGCCGGTACGGACCTACGGTGGCTGGCGGCGGGCCCGCGGGCTGGGTCTGATGGGTCTGACCACCGGGCAGACGTTGGCCGCCCTGGGCATGTTCGTACTGGTGCTGCTGGCGGCCACGATCCGCCCACGGGCGCTGTTGGTGCTCGGCCCGCCGCTGGCGGTGCTGCTGGGAGTGACGGTGGCCCGCTGGGACGGGATCCCGCTGCTGCATGTCCTGGTGCAGCACGTCCGCTGGCGGTATGCGGTGCTGCGCGGCTGGAACCGGCGGGACGGCGGGGTGCTGGTGGCCCACCCTCGGGCCTGGCAGCTGCCCGGGGTGCTGGCCCCGATGGCCCTCGTCGACGTCGAGGACGGCGCCGGGGGCCGCTACGGGCTGGTCTGGGACCGCCGCACCGGCCTGCTGACCGCGACGATACGGGTGTCGGCCACCTCTACCTGGCTGGCCGGCTCGGACGCGGACACCTGGACGGCGGCCTGGGGCGGCTGGCTGGCCAGCCTCGGCTACCTGCCGGCGGTGCGCTGGGTCGCGGTCACTGTGGACACCGCACCAGACCCAGGCACGACCCTGCGCGACGCCCTCCTGGGCACGCTGGACCCTGCCGCACCCTCCGTGGCCCGGCAGCTCGTGCACGACCTGGTGGCCTCCCCGCACACTACGGCCGACGTCGACACCCGGGTGTCGATCACGTTCGATCCGCGGTTCGCGCCGACCCGACCAGCGAAGGTACTGGACGCGGCGGTGGAGTTCTCCCGCACCCTGATCGGGCTGGAATCGGCGCTGGGTGGCTGCGGGGTCACGGTGCTGGGCCGGGCCAGCGCGGCCGAGCTCGCTGGCGCCGTGCGGGTCGCGTTCGACCCGGCCAGGCGGGGAGAGGTCATCCGGCTGCTGGAAGGCAGCGCCCGCGGCGAGCGGAGGCTGCTGCGCTGGGCGGACGCCGGGCCGGTCGCCGCACGCGAAACCTGGGACGCCTACCGACACGACTCCGGACTGAGCACCTCCTGGGGCTGGCGGGAGGCCCCCCGCCAGCTGGTGCACTCCGATGTGCTGGCTCGCCTGCTCGCGCCAGGCCCCTGGCCGACACGGGTGACGATGCTCTACCGGCCCATGCTCGCCGGTGTCGCGGCCCGGACGTTGGAGACGGAGGTCAACGCCGCCACGTTCCGGGCGCTCTACCGGGCCCGCACTGGCCGGGACGCTACCGCCCGCGACAACGCGGACGCCGCCGCGGCGGCCCGGGCCGCCCGGGAAGAAGCCCAGGGCGCCGGCGTGGTGCTCATGTCGCTGTACGCCACGGTTACCGTCGACAGCAGCCGGCCCGAGGATCTCCCGAAGGCCGTCGCGGACCTGGAGGCCCGCGCCGACACCGCCAAGATCCGGCTGCGGCGGATGTACGGGGCGCAGGCGGCCGGGTTCGCCGTCACGCTGCCGTGCGGGATCTGCCCGCCGGCGCTCGCCACCCGGTGGCCGCACTGATGCCCCGGCTACTACCGGCACGCCGCAGCCCGGCCCCACCGACCCGGGCGCCGCTGCTGGCGCATGCCCCGGCGGTGATCCCGCCGGGGGAGACGACGCCCGCGGCCGCTGCCGAACCGCTTGCCCCGGCCTGGGGATGGAAGACACCCGGCGCCGGTCGGGCCGGGCATGTCGTCGTCGCACCGGAATATCAGGCGACCACGGTGCAGGCCGTTGGGCTGTTCCCGTTCGTCGCCGGCTCCGGCTCCCCGATCGCCGGGGTGCCCGTCGGCCGGCACATGCTGTGGGGGGAAACCGTCTGCCTGGACCCGCTGGCCTGGCTGCGCGCCGGTCTGGTCACCAACCCGGGGATGTTCATCCTCGGCCAGCCCGGGGTCGGCAAGAGCGCGTTGACCCACCGGCTGATCACCGGGATGGTCGCCACCGGCGTGCGCGCGCTGATCCTGGGGGACACCAAACCGGACTACGTCCGCCACATCGACGCGCTGGGCGGTCAGATCATCCGGGTGGGCCGCGGTATGGACCGGATCAACCCGCTGGACGCCGGTCCTCTGGGACAGGCGCTGACCCGGATGGATCCCGCCGATGCCGCGGCGCTGCGGTGGGAGGTCCGCGGCCGCCGCCTCGCGCTGCTGTTGGCGCTGATCCGCCTGGTGCGGGGCGGCCGGATCCTCAACATCGAGGAGGTCATCCTCGGCCGGGCGATCGACCTGCTCGACGAACGTTTGAAGGTGCCCCCGACCGTGCCGGATGTGCTGCGTGTCCTGGACGAGGGTCCCGACCAGTTACGCGCCGCGGCCCGTGCCGGCGATCTGGCCAGCTACGCCGAGAGGGTCGCCGGCCTGGTCGCATCCCTGGCCCTGCTGTGTGAAGGATCGCTGGCGGGGGTGTTCGACGGGCCCACCAGCCGGCCGATCGACCTAGATGCCCCGGCAGTCTCGGTGGACATCTCCCGGGTGGGCGCGGCCGGGGACACCCTGCTAGCCGCCGCGCTGCTGTGCACCTGGGCCTACGGACACGGCGCGGTCGACGGCGCCGCCGCGCTCGCCGACGTCGGCCTGGCCCCCCGGCGGCATTTCGTCGCGGTCATGGACGAGCTGTGGCGGGCGCTGCGCGGCGCCCCCGGTCTGGTCGAGCACGCCGACACGCTCACCCGGCTCAACCGGGCCCGCGGCATGGCCAGCCTCATGGTCACCCACTCGCTGGCCGACCTCGACGCGCTGGTCACCGAGGAGGACCGGGCCAAAGCACGCGGGTTTATCGACAGGGCCGCGATCACGGTGCTGGCCGGGCTCCCGCCGCGGGAACTGACCCGGGTACAGGAGATCACCCCGCTGACCGACGCCGAGGGAGAGATGGTCACGAGCTGGTCGGCACCGGACTCCTGGCAGTCGCGTCACCTGCACCCCGGCCGCGGTAAATACATGATCAAAACTGGGGGGAGGCTGGGGATCCCGGTGCAGATGACGCTTACCCCCGACGAGGTAACGCTGTACGACTCCGACCAGGCAATCCGCCGGGACCTCCGGTGAGCCGCCCGGGCGCCGGCCGGTATGAGGCTGCCCCCTGGGTGTTAGTCGGCCCGTTGTGGATCTCCACCGTCGTGTTCGGGCTGGTATGGCTGACCGCCCGGCTGGCCGCTGCCGTCGGCGGCGGCCAGGTCGCCCCCCTGCCCGACATGGCCGGCTACCTGCTGCGCGGCCGCGCTGACCTGGCCTGGCCCGGGGTGGCCACCGGCTGGCTGATCGCCAGCGGGCTGCTGTGGATGTCGGCCGTTGGGGTCCTGGTCGTGCTCGTCACGCGCCGCTGGCGGCGTTGGACGTTCCGCCGCCACCGCGAAACCCGCTGGCGGCTCGCGTTGCCGTCGCTGGCCGGCCCGGACGACCTGGCCGCGTTGACCCCGGCCGGGGTGGCCAAGCGGGCCCGTAAGCTGTGCCCGTCGCTCGCTGCGCTCGACCGCCGCCGACTATCCCCGACGCAGACCGGCTGGCCGCTGGGCGATCTCGTGCCCACCGGCCCGCCGCTGCGCGGCACCTGGGAGGACGTCGCCCTGGCCGTGATGGCGCCGCGGGCCGGCAAGACCACCGGCCTGGCCGTGCCGATGATCCTCGATGCCCCCGGCGCGGCGGTCGCGACCAGCAACAAAGCCGACCTGTGGGCGGCCACCGCCTCCCTGCGCGCCGCCCACAGCCGGGTGTGGGTGTTCGATCCCCAACAGGTCGCCTACGCCGAGCAGACCTGGTGGTGGAATCCGCTGGCCGCCGTCGCCGGCGTCGAGGACGCAGACCGGCTCGCCGGGCATTTCCTCCAGGAGATCCGGGACAAGAACCGCGACTTCTGGTCCGCCGCCGCCGGTGACCTGCTTGCCAGCCTGCTGCTGGCCGCCGCCGTCTCGAAACGCACCCTCACCGACGTCTACGAGTGGCTCAACGACTCCGGCTCCCCGCTACCCGCCGAGCTGCTCGCAGCCGGCGGCTTCCCCACGGTCGCCGCCGGGCTGCGCGGCCGGCAAAGAGGCGCCCCTGAAACCCGTGAAGGCGTCTACGAAACCGCCAGGACGGCGGCGAAGTGCCTGCGCAACGCACGAATCCAACGCTGGGTCATCCCCGGTGCGGCCACCGTCGAACTGGACATGGCCGCGTTCGCAGCCAGCAACGACACCCTCTATCTGCTGTCCAAAGACGACGAAGGCGCAGCCAGCCCGCTGGTGGCCGCGCTGACCGACCAGGTGCTGCGCGCAGCGGTACGCCGCGCCGAATCTCGCGGCGGCCGGCTCGACCCACCGATGGTCACGGTCCTGGACGAGGCCGCGAACGTCTGCAAGATCCAGGACCTACCGGATCTGTACTCCCACCTCGGCTCCCGCGGGGTCGTCCCGCTGACCATCCTGCAGAGCTACCGCCAAGGCGTGCGGGTATGGGGGGAGCCCGGCATGGACGCGCTGTGGTCCGCCAGCACAATCAAGATCCTTGGGGCAGGTATCGACGACGCCCGCCTGGCCGAAGACGTCTCCCGGCTGGTGGGCGAGCACGAGGTGGACACCGAGTCGGTCACCCGCAGCCGCCAGGGTGCGAGCCTGTCGGTGTCCGCCCGCCGACAACGCATCCTCGAACCCGGAGACATCCGGGCGATCCCCAAGGGGTGGGCGCTGCTGCTGGCCACCGGCGCCCGCGCCGCAGTGCTCGCGCTACGCCCCTGGTACACCGGCCCCCACCACGCCGAGATCGCCGCGGCGGTCGCGGAGGCCACCGCCGAGCTCACCGCCCGGGCCGGCGGCCACCACACCGCATCGGAGTCGATCGATGACCGCCCCGTCACCCACAGTTGACGATCTCGCCGTGCAGGTGGCCCGCCTGGAGAAGACCGTCTACGATCTCGCCGCCGCGGCAGCCGCGTCCACCGACGGCACACTGCAGACGCCCGCTGACGCGCAGGCACCTGCTGCGCTGTGCTATCCGGACCTGCAGACCTGGGTCGCCGAGTTCTTCGCCCCGGTGTTCGCCCGGCCGCTCGGCGGCGAATGGCGGTGGTGCCCGCAGTGGTGGGACCACGTCGAGGCGGCCCTGCGGTTAGAAGCGTTGTGGCGCTCCTTCGAGCACCTGCGCCTGAACGGGCAGACCGGCATGGCTGTCTGGCTCCGTGACCATCTGGATCACCAGCTGCCCCGGCTGATGGCCCCCACCGGGCCGTTCGCCCGATGCTCACCCGACCGGCCCCACCGCCCGCACGAACCCGACCAGACCCTGCCTGTGATCCCACCC
>NZ_CDXDOS010000098.1:0-11695 GCF_978021245.1 Frankia sp. CoBUL1 | reverse complement strand
GGCTCACTGGCTTTCCATTGCCGGAAGCCGCCCGGACGGGCCACCACCGCGTGATCCCACCCCGCGGTCCACACGGCTCGGAGGGGCACCCGGCGACAGGCCGGGGCGGCACGAGCCGGGCGCGCGAAACTCACCGTCGGTCCGGGATGTCACCCGGTCCAGCAGAATGGTCGGGCCACGTTCGGCGGTCTCCGGCCCGCACCGGTGCCGGCACGGCGCCGGGACGGTCGGACCCGCGGCAGGCCGATCGACCCGGTCGGGCGAAAGGCGCACTCCGGACAAGGGAAATGACCGTCCCACGGCAGGGAGGCCACATGGCGATCGTTCTCGGGCCCAATCAGTATGGAAAGGCGGAGGTCCGTCTCGTCCACGTGGCGCGGAACGGACCGGTGCACCAGATCACCGATCTGAACGTCTCCACCGCGCTTCGTGGTGACTTCGCCGCCGCGCACCTGTCCGGCGACAATGCGCACGTGCTCACCACGGACGCGCAGAAAAACACCGTCTACGCCTTCGCCCGCGAGCACGGAATCGGCCAGATCGAGGATTTCGCGATCCGGCTGGGTCACCATTTCGCCGGATCCCTCCCGGGGATCGACGGCGCCCGGATAGAAATCGAGCAGTACCGGTGGGACCGTATCCAGGTGGATGGGGTGCCGCACGACCATGCCTTCAGCAGGTCGGCTGGGGAGAAAAGGACGACGGTCGTCACCCTCGACCGTGGCACGGCCTTCGTCGTGTCCGGACTCGCCGGGCTGGTCCTGCTGAAGTCGACCGGCTCGGAATTCTCGGGGTTTCTCCGCGACCGGTACACCACACTGCCCGAGACGACAGACCGCATCCTGGCGACAGAGGTCACCGCCCGCTGGCGCTACGTCCAGTCAGACCTCGACTTCGGGCGGCTGTTCGACGGGGTACGGACGGCTCTGGTCAGCACCTTCGCGAGCCTCCACAGCCTGGCTCTGCAACAGACCCTGTACCGGATGGGCGAGGCGGCGCTGACCGCGCACGCCGACGTCGCCGAAATCCGCCTGTCAATGCCGAACAAACACCACTTTCTGGTTGATCTAGAACCGTTCGGGCTCGATAATCCCAACACGGTCTACTACGCTGCGGACCGACCGTACGGCAAGATCGAGGGAACGGTCCTGCGCGATGACGCTCCCGACCCGGGGCCGAGCTGGCTGGCCCTCCCGGGATTCTGCTGACCGGTGCGGACCCCCGACGGGCGGTGCGGCGTCCCGGACGCCTGTTCACGGGACGCCTGTCCCGGACGCCTGTTCACGGGACGCCTGTCCCGGACGCCCGTCCCAGCGGCGCAGCGTAAGGCGGTCGCCGGGCATAAGCGTGAGGGCAAGCGCGGCGTCGCCGTCGCGCACGGCGAGGGCCGCCATCCCCGCCGAGTCGACGTAGAGCACCACCTCCCCCGGGCCGACGGAGCCGAAGGTGACCCCCACGGCCAGTTCAGTCATCGGGCCCGCGGCCGCGAGCGGGCCGGCCGCCTGCTCGGCCCCGGTCAGGCGGTCCCGCCGGAGCGGTCGCAGCACCGCCCGACCCGGCGGGCGCAGCCCGGCCGCGCCGAGCAGCGCGCCGGAGGCCGCGAGCTGGACGTTGCCGAACGTGTCGACGAGGACCACCTCGGTCTCCACGGTCCCATCCGGGCGTAGCCGGGCCAGGGCCGCCCGGGGACGGACCAGGGTCGCCGGCTCCACCGGCTCACCGACCTCCTGGAGCGGTGTCCCGCGCGCCAGGGCGGCAGCCACCGGGGCGAAGACGTCCCGGCCGTGGAACGTCGCGGGGGTTGCGGGCCGCGCCGCCAGCGTGACCGCGGCCTCGATCCCCCCCAGCCGCTCGGCCGCGGAGATCAGCAGGCCGTTGTCGGGCCCGACCAGGTGACCGCCGACCGCGCGCAGTGCCAGGGCCCGGCGCGACGTGCCTACCCCGGGATCCACCACGGCGAGGTGCACCCCCCGAGGCAGGGAACCCACCGTCTGGGCGAGCACGGCCGCCCCCCGCCGCACGTCCCCCGGCGGCACCAGGTGGGTCACGTCGATGATCCGGGCGTCCGGCACCGTCTGCAGGATCACCCCGTGGCAGGCTGCGACGAAGCCGTCGGCGAGTCCGTAGTCAGTGGTGAAGCTGATACACCTCACCGGCTCAACCTGACGTCAACCCGATGGCTGACGTCAACCCGATGGTCCGGAGACGGACGCCTCGCCGAGCCCGGTGCCGTCCCGGCCCGGTGGGTCCGGATGGCCGTGCACCCAGCCCTCGTCATCCACCCAGCCCTCACTGTCGACCACCCGGTGGGGATCGGCCTCCAGGGCCAGCAGTTCGCCCGCCGCCGACTGGCCCGGATCATAGCTGACAGGCCGGTCGCGTTCGGGCGTCGGACCGCCGTTGGCGATGACCACCGCGACCCACGGAATGATCACGGCCATCACGACGGCGACAAACCGTAGCCAGCCGTGGAAGGCGACCACGGCGAGCACGAAGCAGAGCATCCGGAACATCATCGAGAGGAGGTAACGCACCTCCCGCCGATGGATGTCCCACTGCCGCGACCGGGCCGCGGACGTGATCAGGACCGTGTCCTGCCGCCTGAACATCACGCGTACACCTCGATGGCTCTCACTCCCCGACCGGTGCGCCGCCCCGTGCCTCCAAATATCCTCCTCACCGGCGCCCGGGGAAAATGCCGGCGGCAGGCGTGCGACGGTGCGGACCAGGAACCACGGCGTCCGCCGGGCGCCGTGTCGGACGACACCATGTCAGCTAGCACCATGTCAGGTGACACCACCTCAAGTGACAACATGTCAAGCAGTATCATGTCAAGTGGCACCATGTCGGACGGGAATCCGGCCCGGATCCGCCGACCGGATGAACAGCCGGTCGTGTGCACCCGTACGGTGCACCAAGCTGTGCCAGAACGTTCATGTAACGGTCGGCTGGCCGTCTGCGGCACGGCTCCATGCCCTGCCACCGTGCTCGTGTGCGCATAGCGGTGATCACCGAGTCGTTCCTCCCCCATGTTGACGGGGTGACGAACACGGTCTGTCGAGTGCTGGAACATCTGCGGGACCGGCAGCACGAGGCGACGGTCATCGCGCTGGCTCCGGCGCCCGCCGCCCGACGGCACGCAGCCACGCCGGTGCTGTGGGCGCCGTCGGCTCCCCTACCGGGTTACCCGGCGTTTCGCTTCGCAGTCCCGTGGCCCGGGCTTCCCGCCGCCTTACGGGAGTTCAACCCGGACATCGTCCACCTGGCGGCGCCCGCCGGCCTCGGGGCGCAGGCGGTGTTCGCGGCGCGGCGGCTCGGCATACCGAGCATCGCCGTCTACCAGACGGACATCGCCGCGTTCGCCGCCCGCTACGGGCTGGCCACCGCGGAACGCACGATCTGGCACTGGCTCGCCATCGTACACCGGCTCGCGGCCCGGACCCTCGCGCCGTCCTGGGATGCCGTCGACACCCTCCTGAGCCAGGGCGTGCAACGGGTCGCCCGCTGGAGTCGGGGGGTGGACCTCGAACGTTTCCACCCGGCGCACCGGGACGACGAGCTGCGCCGCCGCCTCGCTCCGAACGGCGAGGTCCTGGTCGGCTACGTCGGCCGGCTGGCCCGGGAGAAGCGGGTGGAGCTGCTCGGAGCGGTGTCCGACATCCCGAACACCCGGCTCGTCGTCGTCGGTGACGGCCCCTCCCGTCCCACCCTGGCCCGGTCGATGCCGAACGCGGCGTTCCTCGGATTCCGCGCCGGGCAGGAGCTCTCGGCCGCGGTCGCGAGCCTCGACGTCTTCGTCCACACCGGCATCCACGAGACATTCTGCCAGGCGGCGCAGGAGGCCAAGGCGAGCGGGGTACCGGTGGTCGCCCCTGCGGCGGGCGGGCTGCTTGACGTTGTCGAGCACGGCCGCACCGGGCTGCACTACACTCCCGGCGACCCCGGCGACCCCGGCGACCCCGGCGACCCCGGCGACCCCGCGGGCGCAGGTCGCGGCCCTGACCGACGACCTCCCTCGTCGGGTGGCGATGGGTGCGGCGGCCCGGGAGTCGGTCGCGGGATGCGGGTGGAGCGCGATCGGCAACGAGCTGCTCGGCCACTACCGTGACGTGCTCGGCACCGGCGGCGGGGCCGGTCGCTTCGGCCGCCTCAGGCACCCCGGCCCGGTCATCGAGGGACGGAGCGGACGGCGGGGCGGACGACGGGACGGATGGGACGCACGCAAGCGGCCCGGGACGGGAAACGACGACGGGTGGTCAGCATGAAGATCGTGCAGGCGGCAAACTTCGTCGCGCCGGCCTCCGGCGGCATCCGGACGACACTGCGCCACCTCGCCGCCGGCTACACCGCGGCGGGCCACGAGGTCGTCCAGATCATTCCGGGCGAGCAGGACGCCGAACTGGTCCGGCCGGATGCCCGCGTGCTCCAACTGCGCGCCCCCGGCTACCCGGAACCGGTTACCGGATCATCACCGAGCCGTGGCGCGTCGCCGACCTGCTCGACCGGGAACGGCCCGACCGACTCGAGGTCCACGACCGGGCGACCCTGCGTCCGCTGGCCCGATGGGCCCGCCGGCGCGGGGTGCCGTCGCTGGTCGTCAGCCACGAGCGGCTCGACCGCCTGCTCGGCACCTGGACACCCGCACCGTTGCGGGGAGTCCTGCCGGTCTCGACAGCCGCGGACCGGGCAAACGCCTCGCTCGCGGCCGCCTTCGACTCCGTCGTGGCGACGACGGCCTGGGCGGCGGCGGAGTTCGTCCGCATCGGCGCCGGCAACCTGCGCCACGTTCCGCTCGGCGTCGAGCTCGACCGTTTCTCCTCCGCCCACCACGACCTGACCCTGCGACGCGCCTTCGCCCGTGACCAGGAGGCGCTGCTGGTGGTGGCCAGCCGGCTGGCACCGGAGAAGCGGGTCGACCTCGCCGTGGACGCGGCAGCCGAACTCGTCCGCCGCCGGGTGCCGGCGCGCCTGGTGATCGCCGGTGACGGGGCCCATCGGGGCCGGCTGGAACGGCATGCGGCCGGGCTGCCGGTGACCTTCCTCGGGTTCGTGGCCGACCAGGAACGGCTCGCCGGCCTGCTGGCGACCGCCGACCTCGCGCTCGCCCCCGGCCCGGTGGAGACCTTCGGGCTGGCCGCTCTGGAGGCGCTCGCCAGCGGCACCCCGGCAGTGGTGCACCACGCCAGCGCGCTCGCCGAACTGATCGTCCCGGGAGTGGGCACGATCGCCGCGGGTAGCGGATTCACGTTCGCCGACGCCGTCGTGGACCTGCTGTCCGCCTCGCCTGCGCAGATCCACGCGCGCCGGATCGCGGCCCGGGCCCGCGCGGAGCAGTTCCCCTGGTCGGCCACGGTCACGGGCTTCCTTGCCTGCCACGACTCGCCCGGTCCGGCCGCCCCGGACACGGCCTTCCCGCAGCCACCGGCGCCGCCGCTCGCGGCCTGACTCGCGGCCTGAAAGGCGGGCAGAGCCATGGACTCCGGCACCGGATCCCGGCGATTCGTCGCGCTGGGCGACAGCATCACGGTCGGCCTCGGCGACGGCGTGACGATGGGACGCGAACACCGCCGCCCCGCGACGGGAGGACGGGGCTTCGCCGCCCGGCTCGCCGCGTGCCTGGGCCCGGCCGGCGCCATGGAATTCACCAATCTGGCCACCACGGGAGCAACCACGCACGACGTGCGTACCCGTCAGCTTCCCGTCGCCCTGTCGCTGGGCCCCCAGATCGCCAGTGTGATCGCCGGCATGAACGACGTGCTGAAACCGACGTTCGATCCGCTGCGGTTACGCCAGGACCTGGTCTGGACGGTGGGCCGCCTGCGGGCCGACGGAGTCGTCGTCCTCACCGCTACCATGCCCGATCCCAGCCGGCTGCTCCCGGTGCCGGCGCCGTTCGGCCGGATCCTGAGCGAACGGGTCGAACGGCTCAACGCGGCGGTCCAGGCCGCGGCCCGGACGGACCCCGGAGTGTTGATGGTCGACCTCTGCGGGCACCCTGCGGTGCGCAGCCGGTCCAGCTTCGACGTGGACCGGATCCACCCGGGGCCACGCGGCCACCGCCTGATCGCGCAGGCGTTCGCCCACCGTCTGTCGCACGCCGGGGTATCACTCGTGGGTATGCCGGACGGACCCGATCATGAGGAACCGGCTCCGGGAATCATCGAGCACTCCTACTAGCTGCTGAGCGTGGGCCTGCCCTGGCTGGCCGGGCGGTGCCTGCCCAGAGGCGACAAATGGCGCTATCATCCGGAAAAAGGTCTGGTACGGCCCCCTCGGCGAGCCTGAAGGCTCCTCGATTGCCTACGGTAGGCAATGTGCTTCCCGCCCTGTCAGCGTCGCCCCGGTCCGGAGTCCTCACCGGATGGGGCAATGCGTGGCTTGCCGGGCTCGTCGGGCTCGACGACGTCATCACCCAGATGCACCGCACGCTCGGTGGCGAGGCGGCGCCGCACACCCTCGGCGACGAGCCGCTCGTGCTGGGCCTGGGAGCCCTGCGTTCGGCCGGAGCGCAACGGCTCCGGCTGGTCCTGCCCGCACCCGGGGACGCCACCGGCCTGCCCGGCCCGGCGGAGGTGAACAGGGACGCGATCACCGCCGGAGAGGCGATCATCGTGATCGGCCCGAACCCGCCGCTGGTGCTCGTCCCCGGGGTCGTCGTGCACGGGCCGGCCCTGGAGGGGCGGCTGGAGTCGGTGCACTGGCGGGTGCTCGTCGCGTCCCGCGTGCCACCGCCCGGAGCCGGCCTGCGCGCCGCGGAACACGACCTCAGCAACGCGATCCGCACCACGACGGCCGCGCTCATCGACCTCGACATCGCAAGCGCCCGCCCCGAGGTGCTCGCCCTGCTGCGCGACCGCGGGGTGGATGACCCGGGCCCGGGGCTGGGCCCAGGTCATCCACCGGGGGCGCACGCCTTGCTGGCCCGGGCGGAGCGATTGTCGACCCTGCTCGACCTCGCCGCCCGGGACGACGGTGCCGCGGTGACCGCGAGCGAGATCGCCCGCAGGTCCGCGGCGCTGCGCAGCCTTTCCGCAGCGGTGCGTCACGCCTACGCGGCGGCCTACGACGCCTTCGACCCGACGTATGCCCCCGTGCCGCCCTCGAACTGACGATCGCCGGCTGTCCGCCCCGGCCGGCTCCGGTCAGTTCAGCCGAGGGCAGAAGTGCCCGGCCGGATCGTCCGGGCGACCGCACAGGACGCACGGTGGACGCCCGGCTGCGACGATCGTGCGGGCCCGTTCGATGAAGGCACGGGCCTGTTTGATCGACAGTCCCACCCGCAACGAGTCGAGCTCGTCCTCGCTCTCGGGGAGCCGGAACTCCCCGGGGGACAGCCCGGCCGCCTCGACGAAGACCCGGTGGCCGTCCCAGGACACCGTGAGCTGGCCCAGATGGAAGTCCTCCTCGAACGGGGCATCCAGCGGGGCAAGATCGATCTCGACGTCCGAAGCGGTCGGAAGCACGATGCCCTGGGTCTGGCCCACCTGGCCGAGCAACGCGGTCAGCCCCTCCGCGAGAGCGGTGACCTCGGTTTTCTCCAGACCGACCGTCACGACCTGACCACGCCCGGCAGCCTGCAGGAAGAAGACCCGGTCACCCGGCTGGCCGACGGTTCCCACCACGAACCTTTCCGGGGATTCGAACACGTAGCGCCGCATATCTCCGATCGCTCCGTTACCTTGACTCGCTTCGTCGTTCGGTCCTGATCGCTTCGTTCCCCATCAGTATCGGTTCCCCATCAGCATCGGTTCCCCATCAGCATCGGTTCACCATCAGTATGGCCGCACCGCCATGCGGTCCGCCCTCGCCCGCCCTCCCGGATTCAGGACCACCCCGGATTCGGGTCCGCGGGGGTTCAGGTCCGCGGCGGCCCGAGGGGCTCGCAGCAGTGCGCGGGGCAGTCCGCCGGCCATGGCCCGAGGCCGGTCAGCGACCGTCGGACGCCGCCGGGACGACGCAGCTCCTCGATCAGTTCTCTCACCATCGAGACGAACCGCGGATCCACCCCGACGGTGCCCGCCCGCGTCGCCGGCAGGCCCAGCTCCCGCGCCCGTTCCAGGGCCCCCACGTCGAGGTCGTAGCGGACCTCCATGTGATCACTGACGAACCCCAGCGGAATGATCACGGAACTGGCGGCCCCCGCCGCGGCCAGCTGCGCGAGCCGATCGCGCACGTCCGGCTCGAGCCACGGCACGTCCGGCGATCCACTGCGGCTGCAGAAGGCCAGGTCGAAGGGATGACGCACGCCGGTGATGCGTTCGATCCCCTCGATGACCACCGCTGCGGTGGCCCGCAGCTGGCGAGCGTAGGCGCCCTCGCCACGCCCGCTGGCGCGGGCCTGCGCGAGGGGGAGCGAATGGGCGGTGAAGATCAGATGGGCATCGGAACGCACCTTCGCCGGCAGGTCGGCCAGCGCCGCGACGCCGCGGTCCACCATCGGCTCCACGAACCCCGGATGGTCGAAGAACAGCCGCAGCTTCACCAGCTCGGGCGCACGGTCCCCCACCGCGGCGGCGGCTGCCGCGAGGTCCTCCCGGTACTGCCGGCATCCCGAGTAGGACGAGAAAGCCGAGGTGACGAAGCACGCGGCACGCCGGATGCCGTCGGCGGCCATCTGGGCGACCGTGTCGGTCAGATAGGGCGCCCAGTTCCGGTTCCCCCAGTAGACCGGCAGCCCGGGCAGCTCCGCACGCAACGCGGTGACCAGCGCCCGGTTCTGCTCGTTGAGGGGGCTACGCTCACCGAACAGGTGGTACTGCTCGGCGACGACCGCCAGCCGGGAGGCGGGGATGTCCCGGCCCCTGGTCACGTTACGGAGGAACGGCAACACGTCGCCGGGCCCCTCGGGACCCCCGAACGAGACGAGCAGCAAGGCGTCCACGTCCCCCGATGCCCCGGCCCCGCTCATCTCGGCACGCTGCCGGCGATCTCCGCCGGATAGCTCGGGAAGTAGCGGGTGATCTCGGACAGCTCGAAGGTGGGCCGGATGGACCCGGCCGGTTCCCGCGCGAGCAGGAACGCGAACGACGCGCGGACCAACGCGATCAGGCCCGGCACATCGTCGGGCGAGAGCCCCACCGCCGCGAGCACCTTGTCATCGACCCGCACCCGGTAGTTGAAGGAGAGCCCGCGGACTCCCGGAGCCGTCTCCTCCGCGACCTCGACGTCGAAGTCGCGGCCGCCGTATGGTTCCACCCGGATCACGCCCACCGACCCACCCCCTCGCGGTTGCGCCGACCGCACCGCCGCAGCCACCTCCACCGCTGAGCCACCTCAACTGCTGAGCCACCTCAACTGAGAGGGAAGGCGCGCCCCTGGTTTCGATCAGCCAGCGGCGTGGCGGCACGGCGACGCCGCGCCACCTACGATATCCGTCGGCGCGCCCCACACGCGTCGCCGCCGGGCAAGAAGATCCCCAGGACCGACTCCCGCGCGGCAGCCGGGGCAGGCACCGGCCCACCCGGGCGCCATCGCGGGTGATCCAACCGATGATCAGACGGCCAGGTGAGCGTTCATAGCGCGGGCCCGCTCGCCGAGCTCGGGCATTTCCACGACCGTGACCCCGGCCGCGCCGAGCAGTTCGTAGCCCTGGCAGTCGGCGACGAACAGGCTGGGTTCCCGCCAGGCGATGACCACTCGGGGGATCTTCGCTTCCAGGATGAGCTGGGTGCAGGTGCGTGGCCACGACATGCGCTGGGAGCAGGGTTCGAGTGTGCTGTAGATCGTCGCGGTGGCGAGACGGGGGTCATCGGGAGCGACCTTCGCGAGCGCGGACTCCTCGGCATGCACCGTGTCGTCGACCTCGCGGGAAAACCCGAACGCGATCTCCTCGCCGTTCTCGCCGACGATGACGGCACCCACCGAGTAGGCACCGGTGGCGGGCGGGCAGCGGTGAGCGAGCTCGATGGCCCGCGTCATCCACCGGTGGTCATCGATCTGGGCCATGAGGGGCTCGTCCTTTCTCGGGCGGGTCCGGCAACCGTCGAAGAGCCCATCGCCTGCCGGAACTCGACCCCGTAGAGAACTTTGGCAACGATCTAGATGGTTGGGCCTGCTGGGAGCGCACGGCGCTCGGATGAGACCTGTTCACCCAGGTCGCGGACGGGTTCGAGCCGTGCCCACTCCTCGTTGCGGGCGAGGGTGCGCCAAATACCGGCGGCCCGGTTGAAGGTCGGGCCGTTGGTCACTTCCTTGCCGTCAACGATCATGAGGGCGTCGCTTGCTGCGGTGGCTGCCTGTTCGGGGTCCGGGTGGGTGCGGTGGATGAAGGCCCGTGCGAGTGCGAGATAGGTGCCGGCGGTGCTGACGTACCGTCCGGTTCCGCTGAGCATCGCCAACGATGCGCGGGCGTGTGGCTCGGCTTCGTCACCCTTGCCGAGATAGCCGAGTACCACCGCATTGAAAGCTTCGCTGGACTCTTCGTCGATCGGTGAAGGTCCTGGCAGGCGGTTGCCGGTCCAGAGATGATCATTCATGGTCCGCAAGGCGGTTAGTGCTTCGTCTTCGCGGCTGGTGATGGCGTAGGCGCGGGCCTGTGCGCAGGCGAGGAGCGGGACGATATAGGGGTGCGCCTGCGGCTGGGCCTGGGCGGCGATGTCCGCAGCGGTCTCGAACTCGCGGGCGAAGAAGGCCACGGCGGAGCGCATGGCGGCAACCGATCCGGCAAGTAGTAGGTTACCGGCTGCCTGGGCGTGTTGGGCGGCGAGGACGAAGAACGTCAACGCGCCGTCGTCATCGCCCATGTCGAAGGCAAGTCGACCACGGTAGAAGGCGTATTGGCCGGCGAGGAGTTCGAGGTCGCGGCGGTCGGTGCCGGTGACTCTGGTTTCCAACCGGGCTTCCGCATCGTCCCACGCCTGTTCGACGGGTCCGAGTAGATCCGCGTGCGGTGTCGTGGAGTAGATCCGGGTGAGGCGTTGGATGCCCTGGTGGAGCTGGGCGACACTGAGGGGGTCCGGGGTGGACGCGGCGATGGCGCGGGAGATCTGCGCGGCGCGGCTGGTGGCACCGGTCGTGGCGGTGCTGGCGGCAAGGAGGATGCCGGTGCCGAGTAGGTCACGGCGGCGCGACGGACTCACCTCCTCGCGGGGCGGCCCGCTGCCGGGCTCCGCCTGAGCGGGAACCATGACGGGACGTGGTAGCACGGGCGGCGGGGCTACGGCCTGTGTCTCACGGTAGCGAGTGGGATTCCGGGTCAGCAAATCTTCCACGGAAACGTGAAACATCTCCTCCAACACCCGGCATGCCGCCGGATAGGGCCTGGTGGCTACCTGGCCGGCGATCCACCGTTCCGCCTGCCGGTCGCTGAGTGCCCCCGGCACCCGAAGATCGTTGTTTTCCCGGCTGAGTGTGCGGGCGGTGGTGTCGAAGACACGGCGGAAGTCGTCGCAACTCCAGTTCCGATCATGAAGTAGTCGGGCGAGCATCGTGTCGCTGCGGGGCGGGGCCATCAGCGGTCCTTCCGACTGCCTGGCGAGGTCTGAGGTCCTGGTCAGGTGCCATGTTCCGACCGCCGGCCTCGAATGTCACGGGATGGCATCAGGAAGGCACGGATGGCAGGCGGATGCCGTGCCGTGCCGTCATGGTGGCGGCGTTCCCCTGCGCCCCGACGGTCACTGTGATGTCCGTGCCAGTTCCCCCGGCTGCCGGGGTGGGGGCCCGGTGATGGGTGAGCGTGCCGGCGTCGGGGGCGGGG
>NZ_CDXDOS010000097.1:1695-12164 GCF_978021245.1 Frankia sp. CoBUL1 | reverse complement strand
CCCCCACCCAACGTCAACCCACCGCCATCGGCACCGTCACCGCCGCCCCGCGCCCCACCCGTGGGCATCGAGAGCGCCGTTCAACACCGGGCAGCGAGCTGGTCGCGTCGGGTGCTGGCGAGGACGTCGATGACCTGGCCATGCTGGTCAACGGCCCGGTACAGATACGTCCACCGGCCCGCGACCTTCACGTACGTCTCACCGACGAACCACCTGTCCCCGGGCCGGTGCCGACACGGACGAGCCGCCTCGACCAGCAAGGGCGTGAAGCGCCGCACCCACCGGTAGACCGTGACGTGATCAACGTCGAGGCCGTGTTCGGCGAGCGGCTCCTCGACATCCCGGTAGGACAGGGCGTATCGTAGGTGCCAGCGGACAGCGATGATGATCACCTCGGGTGGGGGCCGAAACCCCGCGAACTCCGATGTCGGGACCGGTGGACAGGCACACCGTCGACGCATCACTCGATCATGACCGATCGGCGGCCGCGGGACAGCGGACTCCGTCGATGCAACAGAGCCCCTACGAGGGCATCGCGATCCGGGTCGCCCAGCGGATCATGGCCATGGCCGCTGGGCTCTGGCACAACCACAAGACCGGCGCGCCCGTGATCCGCTCAGTGATCGCCTACGATCACTGACCCTCAGGAATCACTCGTCTAGCCCTCAGGAATCACTCGTCTAGGACCACACGCGGGGCCCGCTTGCCACGGGACAGCCGAACGTCGCTCGGCGCGCGGCGGCTGGATCGGCTGGATACAGTCTGACGATGCTGATCATTGAGGTTGAGCTGCCATGATGGGACGGACCCACGCCCTGAGCGGGGCGGTGGTCTGGCTGGCCGTCGCACCCCTGCTGTCCCGGGAGCAGTGGTTGGGCCCGCACGCGGTGTCCTTGTCCTCGTCCCAGGTGATCGCCGGCGCGGTGGTATCCGCGGGCGCGGCGCTTCTGCCCGACATCGACCATCCCCACGGTCGGATCGCCAACACCTTCGGGCCGGTCACCCGGGTTATGTGCAGGTGGATCAGCAGGGCCGCCGGTGGCCACCGGCACGCCACCCACTCGATCCTCTTCGCGCTCGGCATGGGTGTGGCCATGGGCCTGCTGGCTGCCCGTTTCGAGTATGGGTGGTGGGCCGCGTTGTTCGTCCTCGTGGGCTTCGGGTTACGTGGGCTCGGCCTGGACTTCGAGAAGCACGAGCACTGGTCGTCCGTTATGGACTGCGTGACCGCCGGGGTCGCTGTCTTTCTCATGCACGGCATTGACATGAGCTTCGCCGGCTACGCGGTCACCCTGGGCTGTCTCGCCCACCTGGCCGGGGACTGCCTGACCCCGCGCGGCTGCCCTCTTCTCTGGCCGGTCACCTGGCGGATGGAGACAGTCCTGGTTCCCCGGACGGACGGCAGGATCGAACACTGGGTCGTCGTTCCGCTTCTCGCGGTCGCCGCGGTAATCCTGACCGTGCGAGTCGTGACGGGCGACGCCGTGTCCCACTGGTTCACCGCCGGTTGAGACACCCGGTGCCGCCCCGCGAACACCGGCTGGGCGGCGCCAGCGTAGGCGGTGTGCCCGCTGGGGTATTTCGGGGTGCGCCGGTGGCGGTGTCGTAGTGCCGTGGTGTCGCAGTGCTGTGACGTCGTAGCCGGCCTCGGCCTGACCCACCGCCGGTCATCACGGTCATCGCTGGCCGGGGTCGGATGATGCCGGATCCGGTCCGGTGTCCACCGTCGGTCGGGACCGTCGTCGGTGCAGGTCCAGGCAGACGCGCACGTAGGCAACGACCACGATCAGCGCGGCCAGCGAGCGGACGAGCCAGGTGAGATCGTCCGGGTAGAGGACGCCCGCAAGGTAATGATCGATGAAACCGCCCTGGTAGGCCGGTTGACCATCGAGCCGTCGCAGATACTTCTCCAGCGGGGTCAGCGGACAGGTGAACCCGATCGTGATGATCGTTACGCCCCAGATGACGGCGGGCACATGCAGCCAGAGCAGCCAACGCCGCCGCCGGACCAGCAGCCCACCGAAGATGATGAACGCGATCCCGAGCAGGTGGGCCACCACGACGAGGTCGGCGAGAATGTCGTACGTCATCGCTGCTCCCTGTGGGCCACGGTACGCCGACCGCGCGGGATCATCTCGGCCCGGACCGCCGGAACCCGGGCATACGGTGGAGAGGTGAATGCCGTGAACCCCGCGAATGCTATCGACCGGGTGGACGCCGTCGACGGGGTGGACGGCGGCCCGGTCCCGGGCCCGGTGACCTGGCCTGAGATCCTGCTGCGCCTCGACGACGATCTTGTCGACTACGAGGTTGCCATGGCACGGATGCGGGTGATGGTGCGGGAACGGATCGACGGCGTGCGGCCGGACACGCTGTGGTTCCTGTCGCATCCGCCGGTCTACACCGTCGGCAAGCGGACCCCGCCCGAGCACCGCCCGCTCGCGGGGCTGGGCATCCCGGTTCACGAGACCAACCGGGGTGGGCTGCTGACGTACCACGCCCCCGGCCAGCTGGTGGGCTACGTGATGTGTCATATCGGCGCGATGAACGCGGTGGTGCCGTTCCTGCGGCTGTTGGAGGCCCGGTTGGTGGACACGGTCGAGGCGCTCGGCATTCCGGCCGAGCGGCGGGACACCCCGCCCGGCTCCGTCGAGCTCACGGGCGTCTGGACCCGCCGGACCAACCGGAAGATCGCGTCCATCGGCCTGCGGTGCACGCGCAAGGTGACCAGCCACGGATTCGCGCTCAACGTCGACTGCGACATGCGGCCATGGACCTGGGCGACGCCCTGCGGCATGCCCGAGGTGGAGATGACCTCCGTGCAGCGGGAGCTGACCGACGCGGGGCGCGCCGTCCCGAGAATGGCCGAGGTCCGCGAGATCACCGCCGAGATGCTCGGCGCACGCAACGCCCCGCACCCCCCGGCGCCGAACCTGAGCTCGGGGGATCTGGGCACGGGGACCCGAGCCGGTCGAACCTGAGTGCGGGGGACCCGAGCCGGTCGAACCTGAGTGCGGGGGACCCGAGCCGGTCGAACCTGAGTTCGGGGGACCTGAGTTCGGGGGACCTGAGTACGGTCGGTGGCCCCTGGACCGTTATTTCCTCCCCTGAATTCGGCGGCCCCACGACGAGTGCGCGATCGGCGGCCTGGTAAGTCGGGATCAGGCCGACCGGGCCGACCGGGCCGGCGGGGAGACATCCACGGAACCCTCACTAAAGTAGCCGTCCAGAACGGACGGCACGGACGGGGAGGATCGGGGAGAACCGTGGTAGGCCATGCGGGACTGGTCGTCGCCGGCCGTTACCGACTCCAGGACCGCCTCGGGGCTGGCGGGATGGGGGCCGTCTGGCGGGCGACCGACCAGATGCTGCGGGTCGACGTCGCGCTCAAGGAAGTCTCGATCCCCGTCGACTCGACGCCGGGGGAGTGGACCGAACGGATCGCCCGCGCACGGCGGGAAGGGATGAACGCCGCCCGCCTTCGGGGTCACCCCGGGATCGTCAGCGTCCATGACGTGGTCGAGGACGGCGGGCTGCCGTGGATCGTCATGGACCTCATCATCCCGGCTCGGTCGGTAGCGGACCGGCTGCGGGGATCGGGCGGGCTACGGCCAGATGAGACAGCGTCGATTGGAGCGGCGGTCGCCGATGCCCTCGCCTTCGCCCACGCGAAGGGCGTCGTTCATCGCGACATCAAACCGGGCAACATCCTGCTGGCGGAGAGTGGCCGGGCACTCGTCACCGACTTCGGTATCGCCGCGCACAACGACGACAGTCGGATGACCGCCGCCGGAGTGGTCGGCACCATCGCCTATGTCGCTCCCGAACGGCTCGGCGGTCAGCCCGCGGACGGGCGTAGTGACGTGTTCTCCCTGGGAGTCACCCTTTACCAGATGGTGGAGGGGAGGTTACCGTTCCAGGCCGACACGACCGCCGGGCTGCTCAGCGCGATCCTGTTCGAACCGCCGCGCCCGACCGTGCTCGCCGGTCCACTTCGGCCGGTGCTGGATGCGATGCTCGAGAAGGACCCGGTAGTCCGGCTGGATGCCGCGGCTGCCGCGCGCGCCCTCGCCTCCCTCGCGGCCGGGGGACCGGCATCACCGGTACCATCGCCGGCACAGGTACCGACACCGCCGTTGCCGCGGGTACCTACGGTCTCGCGACCGGCAACGGCCCTGCTGCCGCCTGTCGGCGAGCCGGAGGCAGGCGGTTCGCGGTGGCCCGACTCCGGGACGCCTGGGGCGCCTGGGACGCTCGGGGCGCCTGGCCGTCCCTCAGGACGGGTGTGGCTCGTGGCCGGGACGTTGACAGCCGTCCTCGCGATCCTGGCCGGGGTGTTCCTCGCCCGCGGTGGTGTCGGCGCCCATCCGGGCAACGGGTCCCTGACCGGCACCGCGTCCGCGACGGTGGCCGCGACCGGACCGGAAGACGGCGTCCCGAGGGTATCGCCGTCCGCGGCCGCGAGCGGTGCGGGGAGTGGTGCCGCGAGCGGTGCGGGGAGCGGGGCGCGAACGAGTTCGGCCACTGCAGCAGGCTCCCCCCGACCGTCCCAGGAGCTCACCGTCGTGCCCTCCTTCTCCGCAGCCGCGCCCGGGGTGTCGCAGTACAGCGCCGACTATTACGCAACTCTCACCAGAAGCCGGCAGGACGGCTTCCTGCTGCGGGTCGGATTCGACGCGACCGGCCGTAGCGACCTGCGGGATCCGCGGACATCCTGCGTGCTGGTCTCGTCGGGTTCTCGCGAGCTCCGGCTGTTTCCCGTCCAGGCCGACGTGCCGGTGAGCTCCTCCGGACGGTACTCCGGAACACTGACGTTCTCGCTCGCGCTGCCGGGGAGCTACCGTTTCCGCTACTCGTGCCAGGCGGACTACTCGGCTGTGCTCCTCGGCACGGTGACGATGCCGTCGGTGGCGGTGAGCGTTTACGACGACAACTACTTCGTGAACGTGCTGGAGGTACGCGTCGGAGCCGGTCGGACGGTCGTGTTGTTCGCCGCAGCGGGAGCGGCGGACCTCCGGGTGCCGGTTACGTCGTGCCTTCGGTTGGAAAGCGGGATCCGTAGGCCTGTCGTGGAGCTGAAGACCTCGCGGAAGTCGCCGACGGGGGCGACGTACATCGGAACGATGCGGTTCGAGGGGACCCCGCCGGCTACCCTCGTCTATTCCTGCTCCGATTACTCGCCCGTCAACCTGTGACGGCCTTTGGGCCTTCGGGCCGGCAGGCTTGTCGCAGACCCGTCTTCGAACGTGTGTTTGGTAGTGTCGAAGCATGGAGATCGCGGCGTTCCAGGCCTCGTTGCTCGATGACGCCCCGGCGGTCGAGGTCGGTCCACTCGGGACGTCCGTCCGACGAGTCGGGCTCGCGCGGGGTGCGTGGGTCGATGTGCGGCCCCGCTGGATCGTTGGAGCCGACGTGCTCTTCGAGCGGCTGCGCGATCGTGTCCCCTGGCGGGCGGAGCAGCGGACGATGTACGACAGGGTCGTCGACATTCCCCGGCTGCTCGCCTTCTACGACGAGCGTGCGTCGCTGCCCGATCCGGCGCTCGGCGCGGCGAAGCGGGTCCTCGACGAGCACTATGCGGCCGAGCTGGGCGAGGGCTTCGCCACCGCCGGGCTGTGCCTGTATCGCGACGGGCGTGACAGCGTGGCCTGGCATGGCGATCGCGTCGGGCCGGGTGGGTTCCGCGACACCATGGTCGCGATCGCCGTTCTGGGTGCCCCGCGGGCGTTGCTGCTGCGGCCGCGGGGCGGGGGCGGCCCGACGATCCGGCACGACCTTGGCCACGGCGACCTGCTCGTGATGGGAGGCAGTTGCCAGCGCACGTGGGACCATGCCGTGCCCAAGACGGCGCGGCCGGTCGGGCCGCGGATCAGTGTTCAGTTCCGCCCGCGCGGCGTGCGCTGAGCTGGACCGTTCCCGCTTCGGTGGACCTCGCTCGGGCGTACGGGAAGAAGGCCCGGCGGGCGGCCCTGGCCCGGTACGGTCTCGATCGTTTCCTGCGGGACTGGGACGAGGTGCTCGCGCAGGTCACGGACTGAGCTCCGACATCTGGTTTATCCACATGATTGCAAGGAAATGTCTTTCACATGACGGGTAAACCGGAGCTGCCCGGCGAGTCGGGCGAGCCCGGCGAGCCATTGGACAGGTTCGTGCTGCCGCTCAGCCCGATCGCGCCCCGGCAGGCCCGGGTCCGGCTGGCCGCGGGCCTCGCCGGCACCGGCTTCGCGGCGGAGCTGACCGAGATCGTCGTGCTGCTCGCCAGCGAACTGGTCACCAACGCCGTCGTGCACGGCCGCGGTGAGCCGGTTCTGGAGATCCGGACAACCGACCACCAGGTGTGGGTCGGCGTCCAGGATCCGGACAGCCGCCTCCCGCAGGTGCAGCAGGTCGACACCGACTCGCTCGGCGGGCGGGGCATGCACCTGGTGGCCGAGCTCGCTGAGACCTGGGGCGCCGACGTCATCCCCGGCGACGGGAAGGTCGTCTGGTTCCGGCTGCGTCGGGAGAGCCCCGCCGTCGATGGTTGACCGCCGTCGATAGTTGACCGCCGCCACTGCGGCCGAGCGCGCCGGGGCTTACCTGACGGCGGGGCTTACCTGACGGCCTCGGGCAGGACGGGGGTGGGCGGGCCGAGAAGGAAGCCCTGGCCGTAGGGGATCGCGGTCTCCCGGGTGGCTTGGAGCTCGGCCGCGGTCTCGATGCCCTCGGCGACCACGCTGCCTCCGATCTCCTTGGCGACGTGCACCAGCCCGGCGGCCACGGCCCGCCGGGCCGGGTCGGTGTCGATGCCCTGGGTCAGGCAGCAGTCCATCTTGATGATCTCCGGTCGCAGCCGGACGAGCTGTTCCAGCCCGGCATAGCCGGTACCCACGTCGTCGGCGGCGATGCGGACGCCGAGCCGGCGCAGGTGCTCGATGTCGCGGTTGATTGCCGGAGTGTCGCCGATCCGTTCGTGCTCGGTGATCTCCACGAGGATGCGTTCGGCATCCTCGTTCATGATCATATCCACCAGGCCGGCCGAGAGGGTCGTCGCCGAGACGTTAATCGCGAGGATCATGTGCGTCGGCAGCCGGGGCAGCACGGCGAGCGCGCGTCGGACCGCGGCGAGTTCGAGATCGACGTTGAGGCCGACGGAGCCTGCCGCGGTGAACCACTGTGACGGGCTGCGGGCGTAGTCCGAGAACCGGGACAGCGCCTCCACTCCGATGATCTTTCCGTGTTCGAGGTCGAGCACCGGCTGGAAGGCGAGCGCGGGCCCCCCGCCGTCGATCACATGGCTGACGTCGCGCCAGACGCGGCTGCGGACCTCCCACATCCGGTGCAGGTCGGTCACGGAATCGCCGAGGATCTCCGCGATCATCCGCAGGAACCGGCCGTCGCGCGGCCGCAGGTGCGGATGCGGCCCGTGCCCGAGACAGCCGGCCAGGCCGTAGACGATGCCGTCGCTGTCGACCAGCGGCACGGCGGCGTAGGCCCCCACGTCGAGTTCGTCGACGACGGGCAGTCGCAGGATGCGCGGATCGGCTCGGGTGTCCGGGATGACGGTGGGAAACTCACCGGACAGGACGCGTCCGAACAGGGCGCTCTCGCGCCGAACGGTGGAGCCCGGGGCCAGCTGGAACGACGCGCCGTCCCCGTTGATGACCTGCACGACGAGGACGTCCGCCTCGATGCGACCGAGCCAGGCAAGATCCATGCCCAGATGGCGGCGCAGTATCCCCAGTAGCTCCACCACCGCCGTCGCCGGCTCGGGAACCTCGGCCTTCGGCCCGAGCACCGAGGCGGGGGTCGGACGGACCGACATCCGTACCACCTCCTCTCCTGGTGTTCCCTCGGGTTTTCCGCGCACACCCTGGTCGGCACCGAGATCTGTTACCGTTTCGTGACCGATATTGGGTTCTTCGTGAACGATATCGACCTGGTCATGAACGATATTGACCTGTTCATGACCGGCGTCCGCCACTGCCGGGAGATCCATCCACGGTCTCCCGTCTGTCTCCCCTCGCGCCCGTTGGCTCTTCGTGTTGTAGTAGACACGGGGTCGGGACGGATGCCTGCTCGGCGAGCGAGGATGCTCGGAGGGGAGGCGGTGTCGCGTGGCGGACATCGTGGTCGGGATCGACGGATCGACAGATGCCGAGCGCGCGCTGCGGTGGGCCGTGCGCGCGGGGCGTCGCTGTAGCGCGCGGGTGCGTGCCGTGCTCGTCTGGGCCGCGGCCGGCCCGTTCTGCACGCGGGTGAAGCCGCCGCCCGCCACCTCACCGGAGCATCCCCGCTGGACGGCCCAGTGGATGCTGCACGACGTCGTCAACCGGGTCCGCGAGGCCCAGCCCGACGCCTGGATCGTCGAGCGGACCGTGTACGGGAACCCGGTGGACACGATACTGACCGAGTCGGAGGGCGCGGTCATGCTCGTCCTCGGTGCCCGCGGCCGTGACCGGCCGCGCCGCCTGCCTGCCGGTTCGGTCAGCATGGCGTGCGTGTACGGGGCGTCGGCGCCGGTGGTCGTGGTCCACGGCAGGTCGGCGGAGCCGGCCGAGAGCGGGCCCGTCGTCGTCGGGGTGGACGGGTCCGCCTGCTCGTTGGCCGCGCTGCGGTGGGCCGCCCAGGAGGCGGCGCTGCGCCGGGCGTCGCTGCGCATCCTGCACGCCTGGGCGCCGCTGTCACCGGAGTGCGTTGTCCGGCTGGGACTCTGCGGTGCCAGGTCCGCCGGCGCGGTACCCACGGTGGGCGCCGGGGCCGTTCGTGCCGGGCCGGCTGGTGCGGCGTCGGCCGGGGCGGGGCTCGGCGACACGGATCCGGGCGGGACCGGATCTATCCGGACGGACCCGGGCGAAACGGGCTTCGCTCCGGGATTCGCCGGCCGTGGAGTTCGGGGCACGGCATCGGGGGGCACGGTACTCGATGATCGTCCAGGATTTGGTGACCCGGAGCCCGCCGATGCGGCGCTCGGCGGGTCGGCGCTCGGTGGTCCCGCGTTCGGTGCGACGGGATCCGGCGGAACGGCCCTCGTCGACGCCGCCCTCGAAGGCGCCGCGCGGGCCGTGCTGGACGAGGCGGTGCGCGTGGGTCTGCCCGAGCCGGGTGATCTCGATGTGCGCACGGACCTGATCCGCGGAGCGGCCGCGTCCAGCCTGCTGCGGGCCGCGGCGGGGGCGCAGCTCCTGGTCATCGGAGCCCGGGGCCGCGGCGGATTTGCCGAGCTGCTGCTGGGCTCCATCAGTTCACAGTGTGTGACACACGCCCAGTGCGCGGTCGCGGTCATCCGCACGCCCGGCAGTACGACGTGTAGTGATTAGCGCGACGTGTGGTGACTCCACCGCGGCGGACCTTCGACCCGGTGTGCGTCCCTTTCCCTCGGGTCGTGGGCTCTTGGGCCGCGAGCCGCGAGCTTTCGGGTCGTGGGCCGAGATCGACCGACCGTCAGCGCATGACTGAACAGGAGATCAGCGACATCGTCACCGTCATGGGCGACATCGTCACGGTCCTCGCTGAGGCCGACCCAGCTGACAAGGCCGAGATCTACACCCAGCTCGGGCTCCAGCTGATCTACGAGCCGGGAACCCACCGAGTGACCGCCGAAGCCCAGCCTCAAGAGATCATGTACGAACGAGAGTGTCCGAGGGGGGATTCGGCCACTACGCACACGCCCTTAACCAGCGCAGGCGTATACCGGTTGCCCGGCGAGCGGGCGACCGGTAACAGCCCGCGTGCCGGCCCTGCGTCACCGCCGCGCCGAACACTCATGCGCCCCCGGGATCCTGCCGGCCGGCTTGCCCGGCAACGCCCGGCAGACGCCGCTACAACCGGCCGAGATCGATCTTGACCGGGAAAGGTGCGGCAGCATCGACGGCGCCCGTGAAGACCTCAGTGCCACGGTACGTTCCGGTCGCCGGGTCGAGGACGTAGGTATAGACGACCGGGACGCCGGCGGGGGGCTGCTCGACCCGCCAGTAGTACGAGATTCCAGCCTTCGCATACTGCTCGGCCTTGACAATCCGGTCGGTCGTCTCAGAGCCCGGCGAGACCACCTCGACGACGAGCAGAAGATGCTCGGGACGGGCCGGCATGATGTCGATCGTGTCGGTGCGGTACACGGCCACGTCCGGACGCCGATTCGTCAACGGCACGTCCTGAAGCCGAACATCGACGCCGAAGTCCGCGTTCCAGCCCGGCCCGGCAGCAGCCTCCAACGCGACCGCGAGGATCTTGACCGGCCGGTTGTGGCGCTTGGACGCGCTGGGGCTCACAACGACCATCCCGTCCACGATCTCGATGCCCGCGCACTGCTCCTCGGACCAGGAGTCGTATTCCTCCGCCGTGATCTGCTGGTGCATCCAGGCGGGAGCGGTCATCCCCGCAGCGATGGCGCACCTCCTTCAGATGATCCAACAGACCTGATCCCCGCCGAACCAGCGTAGCGCCGTACCCTCTGCGTCTCGGCCTCCCGCGGCAGCCCACCCGCACCC
>NZ_CDXDOS010000097.1:0-1248 GCF_978021245.1 Frankia sp. CoBUL1 | reverse complement strand
GCGAGGGTGGCTGGGACCGACCCGGGCGTCCGGGCCGTCACCGCCTCGGGGAGATCCACGGGTTGACGAGCGGGGTGCCCATGGGGGCGAAGTCGGATTCGTTGCGGGTGACGAGCGTGAGGCTGTGGACATGGGCTGTGGCTGCGATGAGGGCGTCGTGGGCTGGGCGCCGATCGGGCACGTGGAGTCGTGCTGCCGAGTCGGCAACGGCCCGGTCGACGTCGAGCAGCCGGCCCCTGTAGACCGGGAGCACGTTCTGATCGAGCCACGAGTCCAGGACGGCCGCCTGCCGGGCGTCCTGCCGCCGCTTGTTTTCAATACCGGCGCGCAGTTCCAGCAGGGTGATGACCGAGAGGAAGGTGTCCGACGGTGACAGGGCCTCGGCCCAGGCGTTGAATCGATCATCCCTTCGCTTGGCGGGCTTGCGGAGCTCCGAGATGACGTTGGTGTCGAGCAGGAAGCTCACAGGTCGACCTCGCGTATCGAGTCTCGCGGCCGGACGGGCTCGAAGTCGATCTCCTCGTCCAGGACGAACGCGTCGCTCAAGCTGCCTGCGCTGCCAGTGAGCCGCTGGTAGTCAGCGAACGATAGCAGGACGTGCGACGGCCGACCGTGGTCAGTGATGATCACCGGCCCGCTGGTGGCGGCTCGCTTGACCGCGCTCACGTCGCGGTTGAACTCTCGTGACGAGACCATGGTCATTGCGACCACCTCCCCAGTAGGTACGTACCTACGTTACTCGCCTCAGGGTGTTCGTGGGGCGGTGTTGCGTTCGTAGGGGGCAGAGCATGTCAGCGGCCATGGTGACCTTCGGTCAGGTCGCGGCGGCGATTTCCACGAACGCGGCTGCCAGCTTCAGCTGGGGGTGGGCGTCGGTGGCGAGTTCGTAGTGGCCGCGGCGGATGTTCTGGATCAGGGGTGCGACGACGAAGTCGCACAGAGTGAGTGAGACCAGTGATGGAGGACCGGTGGTCGGTACTGAGTCTCCGGGTTAGTGCTCGGGAGCCCGTCCCCACCCTGGCACGCGCGCCGCATGCACCCCATGCGGCTGGGTGTGAAGCCCGGGGAAAAGCCCAAGAACCGATGTCCATCCGTCGGGAACAGGCGAGGGGAAGGCCGGAAGGGTGAATAAGGTGAACCCTTGATGGAAGCCTCGTAATCAGAAGCGCCGGAGATGGAATGCAAGACCGGCGTCCAGGGCCTGCTGCTGAGAGGCGGCGATGGCGGCTGGGGTTCTCTTCCCTGGCC
>NZ_CDXDOS010000096.1:2244-12587 GCF_978021245.1 Frankia sp. CoBUL1 | reverse complement strand
CAAGCTAAGCCGACGACGGCCAGACAGGCCGGATGCAACAGCTTACGATCACCCGACCTGCGGTACCCAGCGGCGGCTGGGTACGGTGGAGTCGGTGGCCGCCGCCCGGCCGCCGACGGAGCGGAAACCGTCCGCCCATGCGGGACGTCATGGTCGGGAGCGGAATACTCGACCCGTCGACGGGTGGGCGAGGGACCGCCGACAATATCATTATCTAATCGACCTTGGTCGGCAGGACACCCGCGAGGCGCCGTCCTCGCGCGACGCAGGCTCTTTGGGGGTAGGAACGTGGATCCGACGCCTTCGACCGGCGGCGCGGAGAGCTCCGACACCATCGACAGCCAAACCGCCCACTCGGGCGGCCTACGCGACGTGGTTGCGCTCACCCTGCCCGCCGCGAGCGCCTACCTCACCGTCCTGCGCACGGCGACGGCCTCGCTGGCGGCCCGCCTCGACTTCACTCTCGACGACATCGAGGATCTCCGGATCGCCGTGGACGAGGCGTGCGCCCTGCTGCTCGTCTCGGCCGTGCCGGGTTCCTCGCTGGACTGCACGTTCACCCTCTCGCCGGGGGTGATGCACGTCCTGGTGACGGTCAAGAGCCTGGACGGCGAGCAGCCCTCCGAGGACACCTTCGCCTGGACCGTGCTCAAGGCGCTGGCGGGCGACGTGCAGACCTCGACGGGCCCGGGGTCGCGGGTGAGCATCGCCTTGCAGAAGCGCAGGGGCGTGCGCGCCGACCTCGGCGGGCCTCCGGCCGGACACGTCCGAGGGTCGGGTGCGTCCAGAGAGACTCCACTGGGCGACACGGTAGGTACGTCGTGACGTCGACCGGGAGAACGCCGACCCCACCGCGCACGGTACCTGATCACGATGTAGCCGATCGCAACGTAGCCGATCGCGACCCGGTGTCCGCGGTGGACCCGGTAGCGGCGTTGAGCCAACGGGGATCCGTGCTCGACGACCACCCGGGGATCGACAGCGATCCCGGCCCCGAGATGACGACCCAGGCGCCACCGAACCCGGCGGTGGACGGTCCGGCGATCGACGGGGAGAGCGATCGGCCCGAGCGCGCGCACTCGCCCGACCGGGCCCTGGCCCGCACGCTGTTCGTCCGCCTCGCCGAGCTACCCGAGGACGATCCCGAACGCTCCGCCGTCCGCGATCAGCTCGTCCGGATGCACCTACCGCTGGTGGAGTACCTCGCCCGCCGCTTCCGTAACCGGGGCGAGCCGCTCGACGACCTCGTCCAGGTGGCCACCATCGGATTGATCAAATCGGTGGACCGGTTCGATCCAGAACGTGGGGTGGAGTTCTCGACCTACGCCACCCCGACCATTGTCGGTGAGATCAAGCGGCACTTCCGGGACAAGGGCTGGGCCATCCGGGTCCCCCGCCGCCTTCAGGAGCTCAAACTCTCCCTGACGAAGGCGACCTCCGAGCTCTCCCAGACGCTGGGCCGCTCCCCCACGGTGAGCGAGATCGCCCGGCATCTGCAGATGAGCGAAGATGACGTCCTCGAGGGGCTGGAGTCGGCGAACGCCTACTCGGCGGTCTCCCTCGACGCGCCGGACTCCGGCGACGACGAGGCGCCCGCCGTCGCGGACACCCTCGGCGTCCAGGACGAGTCCCTGGAGGGCGTCGAGTACCGCGAGTCCCTCAAGCCGCTGTTGGAGAAACTCTCTCCGCGGGAGAAGCGCATCCTGCTGCTGCGGTTCTTCGGCAACATGACCCAGTCCCAGATCGCGACCGAGCTCGGCATCTCCCAGATGCACGTTTCCCGGCTCCTGGCCCGGACCCTGGCCCAGCTGCGGCGCGGCCTGCTCGAGGACGGCTGAGCGGATTCGTCACCCGGTCCCGCCGCCGCGCCGAGGCGGGACCACCGGCCCGAGCCCACCGGCCAGCAGCAACGCGACGACGATGACAAGGGGCACGACGAGCAGCGGGATGCCGTAGCCGTAGCGGCCGGACTGCACCAGCCCCCACGCCACCGGCAGGCACAGGATCTGCACGACCAAGGTGGGCGAGCGGAAGGATGCGCCGTTACGCAGCACGCCCCCCGCGAGGACCGCCACACCGAGCCCGCCGACGATGGCGAGCACCCCACCGCTCTCAGCACGACCCATGTCGTCAATGTCCGGCCCGAAGCCGCGCAGCACCTGCAGGATTCCGAGGGCCAGCAGGGTCAGCGCCTCGATGGCGAGCAGGACGGACGCCACCCGAGTGGGCACGGACGCCGCGCGAGCAGCCTGCCGCAGCGTGCCGAAGCGGCCGGCCGCCGGCTGATCGGGATGACTCGTGGATCCCATATCCCTGACACTACGTTCCCGGGGCCGTCCGCGTTCCCGGGGCCGTCGACCGGTGCCCCCGGGGACCCTCCGGACGGTGTCCACCGCGCCATCACCCGTCGCACTTCGCGAGGTGCCCGCCGGATTCCAACGGTGTGAGAGTTTTCCCAGCCGGCGACCCGGATGACCGGGCGGACTACGGTGGAGGCATGCGAGGGCTGTTGGTCGTCAACCCCGTCGCCACTGCTACGACCGAACGTGTTCGTGACGTCCTCGCCAGCGCGCTCGCCGCGGACCTCGCTCTGGAGACTGTGGTCACCAAGGGGCGGGGGCACGGGGTGGAACTGGGGGCCAGAGCGGCCGAACTCGGCGTCGACGTGGTGCTTGCGCTCGGTGGGGACGGTACCGTCAACGAGATCATCAACGGACTGCTCCAGAACGGTCCGGTACCGGGCGGCCCAGCGTTCGCCGTGGTCCCGGGTGGCAGCACCAACGTCTTCGCTCGCGCGCTAGGCTACTCCGCGTCACCGGTGGAGGCGACCGGCGAGCTGCTGAGCGCGCTCCGCGAGGGCCGCACCCAGCGGATCAGCCTCGGCCGGGCTCAGTACGGCGACGAACGGCGCTGGTTCACGTTCTGTTTCGGTATCGGCCTGGATGCCCGGGTCGTCGCGCGGGTCGAGGAGAAGCGTGGCAAGGGCAGACGCAACACCGCCGGCCTGTTCCTGCGGACCGCGGCGGGTCAGATCCTCCACGGCACCGACCGCCGCGGTTCGCCCATCACCCTGACGACCACCGACGCCGGCTCGGCCCCCGACCCCGGGACCACCGACCCGGCGGGCGGGCGGGCCGAGGAGCACATCGCCTTCTGCATCGTCTGCAACACCCGCCCGTGGACCTACTTCAACTCCCGTCCCGTCCTCGCCTGCCCGGACGCGTCCTTCGACACCGGTCTGGACCTCCTCGCGCTGCGGCGGGTACGGTTGCCCAGCGTGCTGCGGGCCGCCTCGCGGATACTCACCGACGGCGAGGGTCCGCGCGGTCGCAACGTGGTGCGCCGCCACAACACGTCGTCGATCCGTTTCTCCACGGATACGCCCCTGCCGGTGCAGATGGACGGCGAGTATCTCGGGATGTTCTCCGAGGTGCTGCTGACCCACCAGCCGCACGCGCTGCGCGTCGTCGCCTGACGGCTGCCCGCCCAGGAGAATGTCCGCTCAGGCGTCGAGCGCCGTGGTGGGGGTCCCGTCCAGCCGGGACAGCGCCTGGCAGATCTCCATGGGGTCGTCGCAGATCGCCCCGGTGACGCCCGCGTCGCGGATCCGCCGGGCGTCCTCGACGCTGGTCACCGTCCAGGTGATCAACCGGACGCCGGCTTCGCGCGCCCGTCCCGCCGCGTCGGAGGTGCCGAGCACCGCGCTGGTGTGCACATGCAGTTCGGTGTGGCCCGCCGACCGTGCGTAGGCGAGGCCGCCGCTCACCGACATCCGGGGCATGGTGAGGAACGCCGTCGTGACCGCGAGGTCGGCGTCACGCACCGCCTCGATGGCGAACCAGTCGAACGACGACACCGTGATGCCGCCGGCACCGGCGTCAAGGTCAGCGGCGTCCGGCCGGCGGCCGGTCCATCCCCGGGCACGCAGCGTCTCGGCAAGCCGGCGCACGGTCTGCTCCCGGGGGGCGTCGAAGTCCGGCTGCCCGGGCTGGTTCTTGATCTCACAGATGAGCCGACCGTGACCATCCCACACGTCGAGGATCTCATCGAGCAGAGGGATCCCCCGGGCCCGCAGCGCCGCCGTGGTCTGCCGGACCACGGCCCGGCCGGCGGGACGGGACAGCCGCGCGTCGTGCACGCAGACCAGGTCGCCGTCCGCGCTGCGCCGCACGTCGACCTCGACACCGTCGGCGCCCACCCGCAACGCGGCATCCACCGCCTCGACCGTGTTCTCCGGGCCGGGAACCCTGCTGCCACGATGGCCGAGAACCTCCATGCCCCAACCCTGCCATCTCCGGCGACGCGAGCGGGTCAGATCGGGCCGGGATGACGGCGCGCACCGGCGCCGGAGCGGACCTCAGGCAGCCCTCAGGCACCACAGAACGGATCCATGACCGACTGGCATGACATCGGCGGCTTGATCGCCGAGGATCCGGGCCGCCCACCGGCCGCACCGGTAACGATCGATACAACGGAGCGTAACATCCCCTGGCAATCGGGGCTCCCGTGGCACTTCGGCCATCCAAGGAGACGGTCGCCCCCCGTGGTCCGTCTGTGTCCTTGCCGGACAAGTGCAGGCCAGCCAGGCTGTGAAGAGGCTTGCAGGTTCTTGCGCTGCTGCCTGTTCGGGTGGGAGGGTGGCGAATGTCCGAGGTGGATGCACGTGCACCCGGGCTTACCGACACCCGGCAACCCGCTCTACGGCCGCCGCCGAGGCCGAGCAGACATCCTGCTCAATTTATTTTTCACCTCGGCACAACCGTAGCGGCTCACAAAGCGTCTCATGTGCAGTGTGGCCCGAGACGAGAGAGGGAGTTGTACGCATGGACTGGCGCCACAGAGCGCTCTGCCGTGACGAGGATCCCGAGCTCTTCTTCCCGATCGGTACAACCGGTCCGGCGGAACGCCAGGTCGAAGAGGCAAAGGCCGTTTGCGCGCGGTGCGCAGTCACGAGTGACTGCCTCAACTGGGCACTGGACACCGGGCAGGACTCCGGTGTCTGGGGCGGGATGAGCGAGGACGAACGCCGGGCGCTCAAGCGCCAGGTCCGACTCCGGGTTCGAACCGCCTGACCGCAGGACCGTCCCCGACGGCAGGCCGACAGCACCCGAGGACCCGGCACCACGTCCCGGGTCCGAACAACAACACCCGCTCGCGGCAGGCCCTGCCCGCCGGAACCGGCACCGGCGGACCGCAGTGGTCGCCGCATGAGGTCATGCCACAACCCGTACCGCGGCACAGGGGTGGCTGGCAGCAGCATCGGCCGTTCTGTCCGCGCATCCGCCGCAGCAATGCGGCGCGACGCGGACGGGGCGGCCGTAATGTTTTCCGCCCCCGACCGCACCTCCCGGCGATCGGACCCGCTCAGGCGAACCACCGCCCGGGACGGTCCCGATCCGGCCCCCCACGAGCACGCCACATCGGCACGACGGCCATGGACGAGGGACACATCCTGGGGAATACCCCCTCCCGGGCACCCTAAACACTCAACTTTCAGAAAGTGGGATCGACAGGAGCGCCTCCGTCCCGTGCTTTGGACCGGCCTGGAGCCGGATGGTGCCGTGCATCTCGCCCAGCACCAGCTGGCGGACGATCTGCAGCCCCAGCCTTGGCGAGTGCTCGAGCTGGAAGTCCTCGGGCAGCCCGGCACCGTCGTCGGCCACGACGACGTCAAGCCGGTCTGCCAGGCGGCTGACCCGGATCTCGATGGAACCCGCCGAACCGTCGAACGCATGTTCTACAGCATTCTGCAGAAGTTCGGAAAGCACAAGAGCCAACGGGGTGGCGAGTTCGCCGGGAAGCCGCCCGAACGACCCGGTCCGGCGGGTGTTCGCCCGGGCCCCGGTGGAGGCCAGATCCACCGTGACCGAGGTGATCTGGTCGGCGATCTCGTCGAACGGCACGCTCTCCCCCAGGCTCTGGGACAGCGTCTCGTGCACGACCGCGATCGAGGTGACCCGGCGCACCGACTCCCGCAGCGCCGAGCGCGCCTCGTCGACCTTCGTCCGCCGCATCTGCAACCGCAGTAGGGCGGCTACGGTTTGTAGATTGTTCTTGACCCTGTGATGAATCTCACGGATCGTCGCGTCCTTACTCAGCAGCAGCGCCTCGCGGCGACGTAGTTCGGAGACGTCCCGGACGAGCACCAGCACCTCCCGGGTCGCCCCGGGGAAGAGCGGGATCGCCCGCAGAAGTACCACCGTGCTCCCGACCGCGGCCTCCACCTCCACCGGCCGACGCCGGCCGAGCGCGTGCCAGACCGCCGGGGTCGTGGCGGACAGGTTCAGCGCCCGGTGCACGGAGCGGAGGTCCTCGCCCGTGACATTGCCGGTGTAGCCGAGCCGGCGGTACGCCGAGAGCGCGTTCGGACTCGCGAAGATCACCTTTCCGGCGCTGTCGAGCCGCATCATGCCGTCGCCCACCCGGGGGGACTCGGGAAGCTCCGCCGAGCTGCCGCGGAACGGAAAGGCGCCCTCGGCGATCATCAGGGCCAGGTTGTTGGCACCCTGCAGATAAGCCGACTCCAGCGCGCTCGGCGTCCGGGTGGTCGCGAGGTTGGTGTCCCGGGCAAGGACGGCGATCACCTCGTCACCCCGCCGGACCGGGATCGCCTCGGTCCGCACCGGGACCCCGCCGTCCCACTCGGGCTCGCCCTCCCGCGCGATCCGGTGTTCCCGCCAGGCGTTCTGGACCACCCAGCGATTGATCACGACGCTGCCGACCTCGTCGTTGTGGTACGCGGTTGGACCGGTGGTGGGACGAACCTGGGCCACGACGAGGAATTCGGCTCCGCTGGCGTGGCCGCCCCGGCTGGCCCCCGAGCCGGAGCGGACAGGCACGAGCAGCAACAGATCAGCGAAGGAGAGGTCGGCGAGCAGAGCCCAGTCCGCGACGAGCGCGTGCAGGTGGTCGATGTCGTCGTCGCTGAGATCCGTGCTCGCGCGCAGCATGTCGGCGAGGGTTCCCACGGCTCGCAGACTGCCAGACCGGCCGGGTTCGTGAGGTGGCGGGCACCCCATCACAGTGGCCGATACCCGTACGCTGACCGTCGTGACCGTCGATGACGTCGAGGCTGCCGCGCCGCTCGCCTGGCTCGCGGACCACGCCCGGGCCCGGGCCGCCGCCGGGCTGCGCCGCGAGCTACGCCCGCGGGGCGGCCCGGACAAACCGGGCGCAAGCGTGCTCGTCGATCTCGCGGGCAACGACTACCTCGGGCTCAGCCGTCATCCGGCGGTCGTCGACGGCGGGATCCGCGCCCTGCGCGCCTGGGGTGCCGGGGCCACCGGGAGTCGGCTCATGACCGGGACGACCACGTTGCACGGGGAGCTGGAGAACGCGCTCGCCGCGCACGCCGGATTCGCCTCGGCCCTGGTCTTCTCCTCCGGCTACACGGCGAACCTCGCGGTGGTCACCGCCCTGGCCGGCCCCGGCGACCTGGTCGTCTCGGACGCGCTGAACCACGCCTCGATCGTGGACGCCTGCCGGCTGTCCCGGGCGGACGTCGTCGTGACACCGCATGCCGATGTGGCCACGGTCGCGGCGGCCCTCGCCGGACGCCCCTGGCGGCGGGCACTCGTCGTGACCGAGTCGGTGTTCTCCGCGGACGGCGATCTCGCCCCGTTGACCGAACTGCACGCGGCCGCCCGGGCCCACGGAGCGGTCCTGGTCGTCGACGAGGCCCATGCGCTCGGGGTGGTCGGGCCCGCCGGTCGGGGGGCACTCGCCGCCACGGGCCTCGCCGGGGAGCCGGACGTGGTGGCGACGGCCACCCTGTCCAAGGCGCTGGGCGGCCAGGGCGGCGCGGTGCTGGGCGAGGCGGCCGTGCGCGATCACCTCATCGACACCGCCCGCAGCTTCATCTTCGATACCGGCCTCGCCCCGGCGAACGTGGGCACCGCGCTGGCCGCCCTGGAGTTTCTGGGGGGCCACCCGGAGCTGCCCGGCACCGTCCGGCGCCGGGCCCGTCAGCTCGCCGGCCTGACCGGCGCGCCGGATCCCGCCGGGGCCGTCGTTTCAGTGATCATTGGGGATCCCGAACCCGCGATCGCGGCCGCGACGACCTGCCGCGGGCACGGGGTGGCCGTCGGCTGCTTCCGGCCACCGACGGTGCCGGTCGGGACCAGCCGGCTGCGCCTCGCCGCCCGGGCCGATCTCACCGATGCCGACCTCGCGATCGTCACCGACGCGCTGGCCGCCGCCGGGGTCCTGGCCCGATGACAGTCCTGGCCCGATGACAGTCCTGGCCCGATGACAGTCCTGGCCCGATGACGGTCCTGGCCCGATGACGGTCCTGGTGGTGACCGGGACCGGCACCGGGGTCGGCAAGACGGTGGTGACGGCCGCGATCGGCGCGCTCGCGCACGACCGACACCACGCGGTCGCGGTGGTGAAACCGGCCCAGACCGGTGTCGGCCCCGGCGAGCTGGGTGACGTCGACCTCGTCCGCGATCTGACCGGGATCACCGACGTCCACGAGCTGGCCCGCTACCCCGACCCGCTCGCTCCGGCCACCGCCGCCCGCAGGTCCGGGCACCGGGCCGTCGACCTCGACGAGCTCGCCGCCCGGATCGGCACCCTCGCCGACAGCCGCGATCTCGTCCTCGTCGAGGGCGCCGGCGGCCTGCTGGTCCGCTACGACGCGGGCGGCGCCACCCTCGCCGACCTCGCCCGGGTGCTGCGGGCGCCGGTGCTCGTCGTGACCGCCGCAGGCCTGGGCGCTCTGAACAACACGGCGCTGACCCTGGAGGCGCTGGCGCACCGCGGCCTGGACCTCTCCGGCGTGGTGGTCGGGTCCTGGCCGGCCGAACCGGATCTGGCCTGCCGGTGCAACCTCATCGACCTGGAAAGCCTGGCCGCCCGGCCGCTGGCCGGCGTCCTTCCGGCGGGAGCCGGCCTGCTGGCCCGGCTCGAGTTCCTGGCCGTGGCGCGTGCCTCACTGCAACCGGCACTTGGCGGCACGTTCCGTGCCCAGGAGTTCAGAGCTCGCTACGAGACGTAACCACCATGCTCGATAGTCTTCGGGGCTCGATGGTGTTCGGGAATCCGGCCCCACATCCGCGCGCCGGTTCGACAATGGATGCGCATGCACCTGGGTGCATGCGCATCAGTCCCGACCACGATGCCCACCGCCACCACGCGCCCACCGCACCCGTTGACCCTTGTCTGGAGACCCCTGTGACTGCATCCGTGACCACGTCCGTGACCACGTCCGTGACCGCGCACCCCACCGCACCTGCACCGGTGTCGCCGCGGCCGCCGGCGGACCAGGACGGTGCCGACATCCTCACCGTGGCACGGCGCGAGGTCCTCGATGGCGGACGGGGGCTGGACGAGGCCGGCGTGCTCGCCGTGCTCCGGCTCCCGGACGAGACGCTGACCGATCTGCTCGCCCTGGCCCACGAGGTGCGGATGCGCTGGTGTGGTCCGGAGGTCGAGGTGGAGGGGATCGTCAGCCTCAAGACCGGCGGATGCCCGGAAGATTGTCACTTCTGCTCGCAGTCCGGCAAGTTCGACTCGCCGGTGCGGTCCGCCTGGCTGGACGTGCCCTCGCTCGTCGACGCCGCCCGGCAGACCGCGGCGACAGGCGCCACCGAGTTCTGCATCGTCGCGGCCGTACGGGGCCCGGACGCCCGGCTCATGGCGCAGGTGCGGGAAGGGGTCGCCGCCATCCGTGCGGCGGTCGACATCAACGTCGCCTGCTCGCTGGGCATGCTGACCTCCGAGCAGGTCGACGAACTCACGGCAATGGGTGTGCACCGTTACAACCACAATCTGGAGACGGCCCGCTCGCACTTCCCGAACGTGGTCACCACCCACAGCTGGGAGGAGCGGTGGGAGACCTGTGAGATGGTGCGGGCCGCGGGGATGGAGCTGTGCTGCGGCGCCATTCTGGGCGTCGGCGAGAGCCTCGAGCAGCGTGCCGAGCTCGCCACCCAGCTTGCGGCCCTGGAGCCCGACGAGGTTCCGCTGAACTTCCTCAACCCGCGGCCGGGAACGCCCTTCGGGGATCTTCCGCTGGTCGAGCCGCGTGACGCGCTGCGCGCGATCGCGGCGTTCCGCCTCGCCATGCCGCGCACGATCCTGCGCTACTCCGGCGGACGCGAGATCACCCTGGGCGATCTCGACGTGCAGGGGATGCTCGGTGGCATCAACGCCATGATCGTCGGAAACTATCTGACGACGCTGGGCCGTTCCGCGGAGGCCGACCTGAAGATGTTGGCCGAGCTGAGCATGCCGATCAAGTCCCTGCAGGCCACTCTCTAAGCCGTTTTGACGCTGGTTCGTGCCCGGCTGGTTCGTGCCCGGTGCTGATGCTCCCGTTCGCGCAGGAGGTGGACCTGCTT
>NZ_CDXDOS010000096.1:805-1677 GCF_978021245.1 Frankia sp. CoBUL1 | reverse complement strand
CACACTTGGATGCGTCTCCACCCGCCCGAGTCTCCGACGGTGACCGGCGGCTCCGGCCCCGGCAGGACTGGTCCCGAGATGAACCCGACGCCGCAGCCCGATGGTCAGGTACGCAGCGACACCCGCGGGCCTCGGCCCGGCCGGCCGGACCCGCCGGCACTCACCCGGTGGGAAGAGGCGCTGCTGTGTCTGCGGGTGTTCGACACGACGCCGATCATATTCGCGGTCTTCGACCGCGGCCTGCGCTACCGGGCGGTGAACCAGGCGGCTGCCAAGGCCTCCGGCCTGTCCGCCGAGGAGATGATCGGTGGGTATGGCCCGGAGGTGACCCCGGACATAGACCCTCTCGGCTGGGAGCGGCCCCGCCGGGTGTTGGCGACCGGTGAGGAGATCCTCGACAAGGAGATCATCGGAGCGACCCCGGCGGACCCGTCGAATCCGCGCATCTGGCGGGCCTCCTACTATCCCCTGCATGACTCGACCGGGGCCAGAATCGCGGTCGGCGTGACGGCGGTGGACGTGACCGACGAGCGTCGCGCGCAGGCCGAATGTGACCTGGTACTGCGGCGGTTGCGGCTGCTGAGCCGGGCGAGCGGGCTGCTCGGCGCGTCGCTGGACCTGTCGGCCACCTTGCGGGAGATGGTCACGCTGGTCGTCCCGGAATTCGCCGACGCCTGCGAACTGTACCTCGCCGACGAGCCCTGCCCCCCGGGGGCCGAACCCGACCCGCCGCTGCTTCGCCGAGCCGTGTGGGCACACTCCCCCGACCTGCCCCTCCCCCCACCAGACACAAGAAGCAACCTGACCGGACGCCAGGTCGGACGGGTATTCCTCACCCGCCAACCGGTCCGCCTCGACCTGGACGAACGGCT
>NZ_CDXDOS010000096.1:0-571 GCF_978021245.1 Frankia sp. CoBUL1 | reverse complement strand
CGAGCAGCGTGGCCGCCCTGTTCCGGCATTCCCACCTTCGATCCGCGATCATTGTCCCGCTGCTGGTCGGCCCGCACTGCCTGGGAACCGTCGGGTTCGCCGTCACCGCGGCCCGCCCCTACCGCGAGCAGGACACCCAGACCGCCACCGAACTGGGCAGCCGGATCGCAACCGCGATCGCGAACGCCCACGCCTTCGACCACCAGCGGACCGCCGCCCTGACCCTGCAACGCGCCCTGCTGCCCCGCGACATCCCCACCCTGGACGACCTCGACCTGGCCTGGCGCTACCAGCCCGGCACCAGCGGCACCGAGGTCGGCGGCGACTGGTTCGACGTCATCCCCCTGCCGGCCGGACGGGTCGCGCTGGTCATCGGCGACGTCATGGGCCGCGGCCTGAACGCCGCCGCCGCCATGGGCCAGCTACGCACCGCCGCCCGCACCCTCGCCCGCCTCGACCTGCCCCCCGCCGCCCTGCTGACCGAACTCGACGCCGTCACCCGCAGCATCGACACCATCGCCAGCGTCGCCTACGTCATCCAGGACCCGGCCACCAGCACCCTGACCGTGGC
>NZ_CDXDOS010000095.1:0-11860 GCF_978021245.1 Frankia sp. CoBUL1 | reverse complement strand
GGCGGGCGCACGACGGCCTCCTCGGCCGGACCGGCGGCGGATGACCGGCCTCGGATCGTTGACGGCGAGGTGGTGGACCGGGGCGAGCGGGTCGCGGGCCCGCCGGCCGGCGATACCCCGGGTTCGGGTTCCCGCACCCGGCGGGATCGGTTCCGGGCATCGGGCAGACCCGCTCGCGGGAGGTGACGAGGAAGGCGCGCCGACGCCGGGCCCGGCCGTCGGATGCGCAGCGAGGGCACCCGGTCGGCTGGTGGATGCCGGATCCGGTCGTCCTGCGGGACGGTGAGTGGGTGGTGCGGCCGACGAGCGGCGCGGTGACCACCAAGGTCTACCGGTGTCCCGGTTGTGATTATGAGATCATTCCGGGCGCCGCCCACGTGGTGGTCTGGCCGCCCGAGCGGCTCGAGGACCGTCGACACTGGCACCGGCCGTGTTGGGAACGCCGATGCCGAGCGGCCCGGCCGCGCGTCCGTGACGGCTGACCCCACGAGACGGCGGCCTCCCGTGCGGGCTAGACCCCGCGGGAGGCCGCCGGCGCGGGCAACGCGTTCGGCTCGCTGCCGAGCGCCTTACGCGCCTCAGGCGGCGGTGCTTCGATGGAGGCGATCGACGCGGAGGCGGCGGTCAGCTTGTCGCGCAGCGCGCCCAGCTGGGCCGTCACCTGGTCACGCAGGGTGGCAAGCTGCGAGGTCACCTGCTCGCGTTGGCGTTCGAGGTCGGCCAGCCGACGCTTCGAGTCGTCCTCGGCCTGCGCGGCCGCGGCCCGAGCGACCTCGACGATCCGTTCGGCCTCCGCGCGGGCCGTCGAGACGATGGCCGCGGCCTGCTCGTCGGCGTCGCGCAGGGTTTTCTCCCGGGTCTGCTCGGCCTCGGTGACGATCCGGCGGGCCTCCTCGAGCTGGGCGTCGGCCTCCCGGGTGCGTTCAGCCCGAACGGTGGCCGCCTCCTCCTCGGCGAGCTGGAGGATCTGGGTAACGCGGCCACCGAACTCCTCCCAGGCGGGACGGTTGGCGGCCAGATCGTCGCGTACCCGGGCCGCCTCGGTCGCCGCCTCCGACGCGGCCGCCTCCGCCGCTGCCCGGTGCGCCTCGGCCTCGCGTAGCTGCTCGACGAGCCAGTTCACGTGATGGGTGACCTGATTGGGGTCGTAGCCACGGCGCACCAGATCAAAGGCGGGGGGCCCGTCGGTCTCGCCGGCCATTGGGATGAGATCGGTGTGTTCGGTCATAGGACCTCAGCATCTCAGACGGTCAATGCGAGCGTGAGGGGAGCCGGCTGTCGACCTGGCCGATTTCCGGGTTTATACGCCGCGGAACCGGTTGATTGCGGTCAGGTGGCGGGAGCGGAGTGCCTCGTCGCGGACACCCAGCCCCTCGGCCGGGGGGAGACACAGCACGCCCACCTTCCCTTGGTGGAGGTTGCGGTGCACGTCGTAGGCGGCCTGCCCCGTTTCGGTAAGCGGGTAGACCCGGGACAGGGTCGGATGGATCATCCCGCGCATGATGAGTCGGTTGGCTTCCCAGGCCTCCCGGTAGTTGGCGAAGTGCGAGCCGACGATGCGCTTGAGATTCATCCACAGGTACCGGTTGTCGTACTCGTGCTGGAAACCGCTGGTGGAGGCGCAGGTGGCGATAGTTCCGCCGCGGCGGGTCACATAGACGGAGGCGCCGAAGGTCTCCCGGCCCGGGTGTTCGAGGACGATGTCGGGGTCGTCGCCGCCGGTGAGCTCGCGGATGCGCTTGCCGAACCGCTGCCATTCCCGGGGGTTCTGGGTGTGTTCGTCACTCCAGAACTGATAGGCCTCGGCGGCACGGTCGATGATCAGATCTGCGCCGAGGGAGCGGCATATGTCGGCTTTTTCCGGCGAGGAGACGATGCAGACCGGGATGGCCCCGCCGCGCAGCACGAGTTGGGTGGCGTAGGAGCCCAGGCCCCCGGACGCGCCCCAGACGAGAACGACGTCGCCCTGCTTCATGTTCGCGCCGTTGACCGAGACCAGCTGGCGGTACGCGGTCGAGTTGACCAGACCGGGTGCGGCCGCCTCCTCCCAGGTCAGGTGCGCGGGTTTCGGCATGAGCTGGTTGGTCTTGACCAGGGCGAGCTCGGCGAGTCCGCCAAAATTCGTCTCAAATCCCCAGATTCGTTGCTCGGGATCCAGCATCGTGTCGTTGTGGCCGTCGGGACGCTCGAGTTCCACGGACAGACAGTGGGCGACGACCTCGTCCCCGGGGGACCAGGCCTGTACGCCGGGCCCTGTCCGTAGCACAACTCCGGCCAGATCCGAGCCGACAACGTGGTAAGGCTGGTTGTGACGGGATGCAAGCGGAGAGGTTCGGCCGTAGCGCTCGAGGAAGTTGAAGGTGTGGATCGGCTCGAAGATCGACGTCCAGACCGTGTTGTAGTTCACGGAGGAGGCCATGACCGCGATGAGGGCTTCACCGGGACCGAGCTCGGGGGTCGGCACGTCGTCTACGTGCAGGGAGCGGCGGGGGTCCTTGTCCCGGGACGGCATGCCCTCGAACATCCCGATTTCGTCCCGGCGCACGACCACGGCGCGGTAGGACTCGGGGACCGGGAGGGATGCGAACTCCGCCCGCCGGGCGGGCGACGGAGGGCTTTGGGCAATGATCGCTTCGAGAATGTCCTTCACGGTCGGCCTCCGGTAGGACGCTGGTGCTGATGGCGGATAGACGGCAGATGTTACCCATAGGTGGGAGGCGGGGTCGCGGGATGTGGAGGCTGTCTGTTTCGTGCGTGACGCGATAGAACTTTTGGGACAACTTCGAGTGCTCGGTACGCGTCCAACTGGGTGTGATCGCGCCCATGACTGTCGTGGAAGGGTGGCGGCCCGTGCCTGCACGGAGCGACGCCGCCCGTAGCGATGTCGCGCGGGACGCCGATGCCGCCCTGACCGCGTTGTATTCCGAACACTATCGGTCATTGGTTCGTCTTGCAGCGTTACTGCTTGACGATCTCGGCCTCTGCGAGGAGGTCGTGCAGGATGCCTACATCCGAGTCCACGCGGCCTGGGGGCGGCTCCAGGACCGGGACAAGGCCTTGGCCTACCTCAGGCAGACCGTCGTCAACCTCGCACGTTCGACACTGCGTCGTCGACTCGTCGCTCTCAAACACGCTCCCAAGCCGATGCCCGACGCCGCGAGCGCCGAGGAGGGCGCCTACTCCCTCGTCGAACGGGCGGCGGTCATCCAGGCGCTGCGCGAGCTGCCCCGCCGGCAGCGGGAGGCAGTGGTGCTGCGGTACTACGCCGACATGTCCGAGGCGGACGCCGCGGCGGTGATGGGCTGCAGTGTCGGTTCCGTCAAGGCGTACACTTCCCGGGGGCTGTCGGCGTTGAGCGGCAAGCTGGAGGGCCTGCGGTGAGTGGTCTGGAACCGGAGGAGCTCGCCCGCCTGCTCACCGAGGCGGTGGAGCCCCTCCGGCCCTCGCCGGACGCTTACCGGCAGATCCGTGCCGGGATCGACCGTCGGCGCCGGTGGCGTCTGCCGCTGATGACGGCGGGCGGGATGGTCATGGCCGCGCTCATCGGGCTCGCAGTGGTGGCGCTGCGGCCCCCTCCGTCGAGCAACGAGCTCGTCGAGCCAGCCGTCCCGCCGCTCGTGACCGCACCCGTGACGGGGCCGAGCCGGACACCCGTCGCGCCCTCGACCGGCGGCACCGGCCGTTCTACCAGGGCCGGCGGTGGGTCCGGAGGGGGATCGGTGACCTGGTCGGCGACTACTCCGCCGACCGCCCTCCCGACCACCAGCATGTCCTCCCCGCCCGTCACGGCCGGTTCGTCAGTCAGTCCGACGACGGTGACCCAGGACAGCCCTCAGCTGCCGACGGCCGCCGTGAAGCCGGCAGTGGCGGGCGACGTCGACGGCGACGGCCGTTCCGACCAGGTGCGGGCGACCGGGAGCAAACTCGAGGTCGTGTTCTCCCGGGACGGAACTGTCGGGCAGGTCGACCTGGGCGCGATCGTGGTGCCCCTGCATTACACGGTCGTCGACATCAACGCCAACGGGTTCGGCGAGATCCTGGTGCAGACCACGTCGAGGAGCGGGATGGACAACTACGCGCTGGTGCGCTACGCCAGTCTCGACACGCTGGCCTCCGTCCCCCTGCCGGCTCAGCTCACCCTCGCAGCCGGGGTTCAGGGTAACGTCGGCGCCGGGTTCCGCTGCATGGACCGGGCCCTGCGGATCAACAGCGGGACCTCGACCGACGGTTCGCTGTTCACCGTGGCCACGACCATCCTGGCGCTGACCCCGGAGGGCCTGGCCGCCCAAGACACCCGGTCCGACCAGGTACGCCTGCCGGCGGACCCGGCCACCTCGCCGTTCGTGGCAGCCTGCGGCCAGCTGTCCTGACGGTCCCTGTCAGGACGGTCCGCTTCTCCTGGCCGTCCCGCGGGTCCGGCTAGGTGCTCTTGTCCCTGAGGGGCCAGAATCGCGGCCGGGAATCTCAGACGTGACCAAGCTATTATATCAGCAACGGCCGTTCTCGAGGCTGCCGCCACGAGACGACGTCACCGCATGCCGTGTGCCGGCGCCGTCCCGGTCCGAAGATCTTCCTGGAGATGAGGAGGCATCCATGCCTGGTTCCGTGATCGTGGCCGGAGCGCGGACACCGTTCGGGAAACTGTCGGGCGGGCTGAAGGGCTTCACCGCGACGGATCTTGGTGGCATCGCGGTCTCGGGTGCCCTCGCGCGGGCCGGCCTGCCCGGCGACGCGGTCGATTATGTGATCATGGGGCATGTGATCCAGGCCGGCGCGGGTCAGATCACCGCCCGGCAGGCGGCGGTCGCCGCCGGCATCCCGCTGTCGGTGCCCGCCATCACGATCAACAAGGTCTGCCTGTCCGGCCTCGACGCGATCGCCCTAGCCGACACGTACATCTCCAGCGGGGAGTTCGACCTCGTCGTCGCCGGTGGGATGGAGTCCATGACCGGCGGCCCGCACCTGCTGCGCTCGCTGCGCTCCGGGGTGAAGTACGGCCGGGCCGAGCTGCTCGACGCCACCGAGCACGACGCGCTGTTCTGCGCCTTCGACCAGATCGCGATGGGGGCGAGCACCGAGCGGTACAACGCGGGGCTCGGCATCGGCCGGGCCGAGCAGGACGCGTTCGGCGCCCAGTCGCATCAGCGGGCCGCCGCCGCCACCAAGAACGGGCTGTTCGGCGACGAGATCGTCCCGGTCGCGGTGCCGCAGCGCCGCGGCGAGCCGCTGGTCGTCAACCAGGACGAGGGCGTGCGTCCCGACACCACCGTCGAGGTGCTCGCGAAGCTGCGGCCGGCCTTCGACGGCAACGGCACGATTACCGCGGGTTCGTCGTCGCCGATCTCCGACGGCGCCGCCGCCGTCATCGTGGCGAGCCGGGCGAAGGCCGAACAGCTCGGCCTGCCGATCCTCGCGGAGGTCGGTCACCACGGCTTCGTGGCCGGTCCGGACACCTCCCTGCAGTCCCAGCCCTCGCGCGCCATCCTCGCAGCGCTGGCCAAGGAGCGGCTCACCCCGGTTGATCTCGACCTCGTCGAGATCAACGAGGCTTTCGCCGCGGTCGCCATCCAGTCCATGCGCGACCTCGGGATCGGCCCGGAGATCACCAACGTCAACGGCGGCGCGATCGCGATCGGTCACCCCGTCGGAGCCTCCGGTGCCCGGATCGCCCTGACCCTGGCCAACGAGCTGAAACGCCGCGGCGGCGGGATCGGGGCCGCCGGTCTCTGCGGCGGCGGCGGCCAGGGAGACGCCTTGGTGCTGCGCGTTCCGGCGTGACGGCAGGCCTCGGGGAGGCTCCCGCGATGACCCGCATCGACGACCCCGCGACGCTGGCCGACGACCTGGTGCGGGAGCTCGGTCTCGAAGCACATCCCGAGGGCGGCTGGTACCGCCGGACCTGGGCCAGTCCCGACCAGATCGACGCACATGGCGGCAGGCGCCCCGTCATGACGTCCATCCTGTTCCTGCTGCGTCCGGGAGAGGTGTCCCGCTGGCATCCGGGTGGCCTCGGCCGAGATCTGGCTCTGGCAGGGCGGTGGGGCCCTCGATCTCACTCTCGGCGGGCCGGGCCGGGCGCCGGTCGCCGCCGACCGGCGGATCCTCGGACCCGATCCGGCCGCGGGCCAAGCGCCGCAGCTCGTCGTGCCGGCCGGCGAATGGCAGACCGCGCTCCCGCGCGATGGACAGCACGTCCTGGTCGGCTGCGTGGTGGCGCCTGGCTTCGACTTTCTGGACTTCGAGCTCTTCCCCGCATCAGGCGCCGTTCGGGGCGGCCTGGTCAGGTCAGCTCGGGGCGGTCATCGCGGTGGTGAGCGCGGCTGCCGCGGCGACTAGGGCGCCGGGATCCAGCGGGATCTTCAGGACGTCCACGGCGCCGGCTCGGCGCAGGTACGCCCGCTCGCGGGGGTCGGCGTCCTCGCTGAGGACCAGGGTCGGGATGACGCCGGCGGTCGGGTCCGCCGCGAGCTGGGCGAGCAGCTCGGCCGCGGTCGTGTCGGGCAGGTCCCGGTCGAGCAGGATGAACGCTGGCCGGGCCCCCCGCACCGCGTCGAGGGCGAGACCGGCGCGGGGAACGGTCACGGTGTCCGCAGCCAGGAAATCGGTGAGGGTCTCGGCGACCAGGGAACGCAGGGCGGGATCGCCGCTGACGTGCACGACCCGCAGGCCGCCGGGTGCGGGAGGACGGCCGAGGGTGACCGTGCCGGACTCGCCGGAGTGACCTGGGAGACCACCGTAACTGCCCCCGAATCCGCTGTCATCATCGAGATCCTCGAAACGCAGGTCGACCGCGTCGAGCACGACGGCGAACACGCTTCCCACGCCGTACCGGCTGGCGACGGTAAGCACCCCGCCCATCGCCGTGACCAGGGCGTGGGACAGCGCGAGGCCCAGCCCGCTGCCCTCGATTCCGCTGCGCTCGGCGCCGAGGCGCTCGAAGGGCCGGAACAGTCGGTCGATCGCCCGGGGGGAGAGCCCCGTCCCGTCGTCCTCGACCTCGATACGGATCCGCGAGCCGGTGATGGGCACGATGCCGACGCGCACGCTGCCGCCCTCCCGGCCGTACTTCAGCGCGTTACCGACAAGGTTGAGCAGGACCTGCCACAGGCGGCGGCGGTCCGCGTCGGCGACGAGCGGCAGCGCCGGATGGATCACCCGCCGGATGCTGCGCTGCGCCGCGAGCGGTTCGACGAGCTCCACCACGCCCTGGACGATGTCGAGGACGTTGACCGGCCCCTTGTTGATGTCCCCTCGGCCCGCGCGGAGCCTGGCCAGGTCCAGCACGTCATCGATCAACGCCTGCATGTGGCGGCCACCGGTGATGATGCGCTCGACGTCGTCGTGGAGGTCGGGGGTGAGCGGTTCGAGTTCCAGCAGCTGCGCGAAGCCCAGCATGGCGTTCAGCGGGGTCCGCAGTTCGTGGCCGAGCCGGGCGATCAGTTCGTCCTTGGCCCGTGACTCGTTCTCGGCGACCTCGCGGGCGCGCTGGTCGCTGGTGTCCCGAGCGACGACGACCAGCCCGCCCTCCGGGTCGACCCGGACCGTCACGTGATGGGGCACGGTGGCCCCGGCCAGGTCGACGAGTCCCACCGAGCCACGCCACTGCCCGGTCCGCCCCAGCGCGGCCTTCACCGCCTCACCGAGAGCGAGGCGGAACGCGGGATCGACGACGTCGACAAGATCGCGCAGATGGGGGATGCGGGGAACCCGGTCACCGAGGAAGGCACGGGCGGCGGCACCCATGTCGGTGACACGACCATCCGCGCCGACGACCACAGCCAGGTCCGTCAGCGCGTCGAGCAAGATGCGTGACCCCACCTACGCCTCATTATCCGTCTTCTTCCACCCCACGGCGGGCAATGGTAGGGCGTACCGTCAGAGACCGTTGTTCCGGGTTTGCTCAACTGGATCGCCGGCCGGTTTTCCGGCGACGTTTCGTGACATGCAAATAGCTTACCGACGACCTCGGTGCGTCGGCGTAGCAGGGTAGTGGCCCTGCGTTGTTCGATGCGCGGTGAGCGGACTGTCGTGATAAGTCTGACCGCATGCTTGTTGCCTTCAGTGTCACGCCCATCGGTCAGGGCGAGGGGGTCGCGGATCTGGTCGCCGAGGCGGTCCGGATAGTGCGGGCCAGTGGGCTGCCCCATGAGACGACCGCCATGTTCACCACGATCGAAGGCGAGTGGGACGAGGTGATGGACGTCGTCCGCCGGGCCACCGAGGCGGTCTCGGCCCGTGCTGGCCGGGTGAGTCTGGTGCTGAAGGCCGATCTTCGCCCGGGAGTCACCGACGCTCTGCACACGAAGGTCGCCGCGATCGACCGGTTGCTGGCCGGGGGCGAGACCGGCGCGGACGCCACTGATCGTTGACCGCGGCCGGCGGCCCGCGGCCCGCGGCCCGGATTGGGCGTCTGTGTCCGACCCCGGGCGAGGCGGACATGAGGACCGGAAAAGTCGTCCGGTGCCGAGCCCACTGACCGCGACCAGATGCCACGATGGAGGCATGCAACGTAGGCCACCAGTCCCATCCAGATCGCCGCGCGGTGCGGGAGGCGCGGGACGTCTGCCCGAAAGCCTCGGCGGTCTGCGCCTCGCCGGCGCCGTCCCGCTCGACCCCAAGCCGGCGACCCCGCCTCCCCCCGCCAGCAGCGCCGCCACGGCCGCGCCGGCCGCTCGTCCCGGCGCGCCAGCCGGGCCCGTGGTCATCGACGTCACCGAGGCGAGCTTCGCCACTGACGTGGTCAGCCGGTCGATGCAGGTTCCCGTAGTGCTGGACTTCTGGGCCTCTTGGTGCGGCCCGTGCAAGCAGCTCAGCCCGATCCTGGAGAAGCTCGCCGCGGCGGACGGCGGCCGGTGGATCCTCGCCAAGATCGACGTCGACGCGAACCCGGGCCTCGCGCAGGCCGCCGACGTGCAGGGCATCCCCGCGGTGAAGGCGGTGATCGGCGGGCGGATCATCGGAGAGTTCACCGGCGCCGTGCCCGAACGGGAGGTGCGGAGCTGGCTCGATCAGCTGCTCTCCCTGGTCGGCGAGGCGATGGGCGCAGTCCCGGGCGCGGCAGCCGCGGGCGGCCCCGCCCGTGACCCACATGTGGCGGCGGCCGAGGCGGCGCTTGCCCGTGGCGACTTCGACACCGCGGTCGAGTCCTACCGCATCCGGCTCACCGAGGCGCCCGCGGATCCCGAGGCCCTGACCGGGCTCGCGCGGGCCGAACTGCTGCGCCGGGTGCATGGGTACGATCCGGTGGACGTCCGCAACCGGCTGGTGGCGAATCCGGACGACGTCGAGGCCGCGGTTGCCGCGGCCGACCTGGGCATCGCGCAGGGAGACGTGGCCGGGGCCCTCGCTGGTCTCGTCGAGGTCGTCCGCCGGACGGCGGGACCGGAACGGGAAAGGGTCCGCGCGCACCTCGTCGGGCTGTTCCAGGCGTTGGGTGAGGAGGAGCCCGCGGTGGCCCCGGCCCGACGCTCCCTGGCAGCCGCCCTCTTCTGAGCACGCGGCAGTCGAGTTGTGGGGAGCCAGGCACGGTCCAGGGACCGCGGACCGTGCTCAGATCCCCACATTCACCGGCCGAAGGCGAGTTGACGGAGGCCCTGTACGGCGCCTTGGGCCAGGGGTCCCCGCACGGCGGCGAAGCCGCCGTGCGGGGGAAGGCACTAGGCGGGGGAGAGCCAGATGGCCCCGAGAGGCGGCAGCGTCAGGGTTGCCGAGGCGTCGAGACCGTGATGCGGCTCCTCGACAGCCTGGACCGAGCCGAGATTGCCGATGTTGCCGCCGCCGTAGCGGTACCCGTCGGTGTTGAGTATCTCGCGCCAGCGGCCGGGGAACGGCAGCCCGATGCGGTAGCCTTCGTGCCCGATGCCGGCGAAGTTGGTGACGCAGGCCAGCACGCCGCCCGCCGGGTCCTCGCCCGACCACCGCAGGAACGAGAAGACGTTGTTCTCCGCGTCGTTCGCGTCGATCCAGGAGAAGCCCGCCGGGTCGGCGTCGTGTTGGTACAGGGCCGGGACCGTCCGGTAGAGACCGTTCAGGTCGCGCACGAGGTCCGCGACACCGGCGTGGGCGGGATCGTCCAGCAGGGGCCATTCGAGGGACGCGGACTCGTTCCACTCGTTGTCCTGGGCGAACTCGCAGCCCATGAAGAGCAGCTTCTTACCGGGATGCGCCCACATGTAGGCGAGCAGCGCCCGCAGGTTCGCGAGCTGTGCCCAGCGGTCGCCGGGCATCTTGCGTAGCAGCGAATCTTTGCCGTGGACCACCTCGTCGTGGCTGAACGGCAGGATGAAGTTCTCCGAGTAGGCGTACACCATCGAAAAGGTCATCTGATGGTGGTGGTACATGCGGTGGATCGGCAGCCGGGAGTTGTAGTCAAGGGTGTCGTGCATCCACCCCATGTTCCATTTGAAGCCGAAGCCCAAGCCGCCGAGGTGGGTGGGGCGGGTGACCCCGGGCCACGCGGTCGACTCCTCCGCGATCATCATTGCGCCCGGGAAACGGCGGTAGACGGTGGCGTTGGTCTCCTGCAGGAACGAGACGGCATCGAGGTTTTCCCGGCCGCCGTGGATGTTGGGCAGCCAGCCGCCCTCCGGCCGGGAGTAGTCGAGGTACAGCATCGAGGCGACCGCGTCGACGCGTAGCCCGTCGATGTGGAATTCCTCGAACCAGTACAGGGCGTTTGCCACGAGGAAGTTGCGTACCTCGGGGCGGCCCAGATCGAAGACGTAGGTACCCCAGTCGGGCTGTTCACCGCGGCGTGGATCGGGATGTTCGTACAGGGGGGTGCCGTCGAAGCGGCCCAGCGCCCAGGTGTCCCGGGGGAAGTGCGCCGGCACCCAGTCGACGATCACCCCGATGCCGGCGCGGTGCAGCGTGTCCACAAGGTGGCGGAACTCGTCGGGGCTGCCGAAGCGGGCCGTCGGGGCGTAGTAGGCCGACACCTGGTAGCCCCAGGAGCCGCCGAAGGGATGCTCGGCCACGGGCAGCATCTCCACGTGGGTGAAGCCGCTCTCGACGACGTACGCGGTCAGTTCCTCGGCGAGTTCCCGATAGGACAACCCGCGCCGCCAGGAGCCCAGGTGGACCTCGTAGACGCTCACCGGCTCGGTGCGCCAGGCCGTCCGGGCCCGCCGGTCGAGCCACGCGCCGTCGTTCCAGGTGAAGTCGGAGGCGAACACCACGCTCGCGGTGGCCGGCGGCACCTCGGTGTGGAACGCCAGCGGATCCGCCTTCTGCCGCCAGATCCCGTCGAAGCCGAGGATCTCGTACTTGTACCGGGCGCCGGTGCCGGCGCCGGGGACGAACAGCTCCCAGATCCCGGAGCGGCCGAGCGAGCGCATCGGGAAGGCACGCCCGTCCCAGAAGTCGAAATCGCCGACGAGCCGCACCCCCCGCGCGGAGGGGGCCCACACGGCGAAGCTGACCCCGGTGACTGTGGCGCCGCCCGGCGTCGTCAGCGCGCGCGGATGCGCCCCGAGCACCTTCCAGAGCTGTTCGTGCCGGCCCTCGATGATCAGATGGAGGTCCATCTCACCGAGGGTGGGCAGGTGCCGGTAGGGGTCGTCGATGAGGTACGGGCCGTCCGGGTAGGTCACCTCGATGCGGTAGTCGGGCAGCATTCCCGGCACGGCCACTCCGAACACCCCGCCGCTGTGCAGCCGGGTGGCCGGGTACCGGGCCGGCCCGATGAGGACGGTCACGGCCCTCGCATCGGGGCGCAGCACCCGGACGACCGTGGCGTCGCTCCCGGGATGCGGGTGCGCCCCGAGCAGCGCGTGCGGGTCGTGATGCGCCCCGCTGACCAACCGCTCCAGGTCGTCGTGGGGCAGGTCGACCGAGACCGCGGGCGCAACCGCATCCCGGG
>NZ_CDXDOS010000094.1:0-12023 GCF_978021245.1 Frankia sp. CoBUL1 | reverse complement strand
ACAAGGCACTGACAATCCGTTGAGCACCGTTCCTGGACGTACCAGGCGACCGACCACCCCGGCGCGGGTGAACCGGCCCCACGCGGGCATTCCGTTGCGCGGGGCGGGGAGTACCCCTGCGTATGTCGTCGGGGAGGACTCCGCATGAAGCGCAATACCGCCCAGCCGGGCGGCGCGTCGGCCGCGATCGCGGCCGACGGCTGGACGCTGCGTAAACGCCTGAAACAGACCCGGGGCACCCGGCTGCGGGGGGCGGTGCGCGGCGCCATCCCGCTGGCGCTGGCCGGCCTGCTCGCCAACCTCGCCAACATGGGCGTCACGCTGATCATCGCACGCGCGCTGAGTACCCGATCCTACGGCGCGGTCGCCCAACTGATCGCGATCTTCTTCATCGTGTCCATGCCGGGCAGCGCCCTGCTCGTGGGGGTGGTCCGGCGGATCACTACCTGGCAGCACAGCGGGCAGTTGGACCTGGTGGCGCAGTGGGTCCGCCGGGTCCGCCGGGTCGGGGTCGCGCTCGTGCTGGTCGTCGCCATGCTCGCGGTGGCCGCTCGGGGCTTCGTGGCCCACGAACTGTCGCTGCCCGGTCCCGGCGGCGTCGCCGAGATCGTGACCGCCGGTGCCGCCTGGTGTCTGCTCTGCGTCGACCGGGGGTTGCTGCAGTGCGGCCGGCTCTATCCGGCGCTGGCCGCCAACCTGCTCGTCGACGCCGCGGTGAAGACGGTGTTCACGATCGGGTTGGTGCTCGCCGGTCTGGACGAGACCGGCGCGGCGATCGCCGTCCTGCTCGGTGTGCTGGCCGCCCTCGCCCACACGCGGTCCACGCTGCGCAGCCACCCGGACGCGGTCGTGGGAACGTCGCCCGAGCCGGGCTCGCCCGCGGCGCCCACGGCCCGGCTGGCCGTCGAGGTCGGCGCCGCTCTCGTCGCGCTGGCGATGCTCGGCCTCCTGCAGAACATCGACGTCCTCATGCAGGGCCGGCTCGCCCCCGACCGGTCGGGCTCTTACGCGGCCGTCTCGGTGGCCAGCAAGGTGCTCGTACTGGCGGCGGTCGTGCTGGCCGGCTTCCTGCTGCCGGAGGCCGCCGATCGACGACATCTCGGACAGCACGCCCTCCATCAACTCGGAGCAACGCTAGCGATACTCCTCGTCCCCGCGCTGGGGCTGCTCTCCGCCGCTCTCCTCGCACCCGACACACTTCTCTCCCTGGCCTTCGGCCCTCGCTTCACCGATGCCTCCGGCGCGCTTCTCCCCTTGGCCGCAGCGATGACCTGTCTCGGAGCTACCGTGCTGTTCACCCACTACCTGCTCGCTCTCGGCGAGCGAGGCGTACTGCTGGCCCTGGGGCTGGCCGCCGCCGCAACCGTCCCCCTCATGCTGTGGGCGGACGGATCACCGACGAGCACCGCCCGCGCCGACCTCGCCTGCCAGGCCGTGCTGGCCATCGTCACCGGCCTGTCGGTGCTCGCCGCCGCCCGTCGGACGGCTCGGGCATGAGCGCCGCGAGCAATCGGCGCGGCCCCGGCGCGACGATCCCGCCGACCCCCGCGGGCCTCGTCGTGCCGCCGGCCGCCCCGGTCCCGCCTGCCGTCCCGGTCCCGCCGGGCCTCTTGGCCGCGCAGGTGGGAGCGCCCGGGATCGAGGCCGCGCCGCGCCGGCCCTCCCTCGCCGAGCTGGTCGAGACTTCGGGGCTGCGCCGCGTGCACATGCTGGCCTGGCGTGACCTCGACGACCCCGAGTCGGGCGGGTCGGAGCTGCACGCCGACAAGGTCGCGGAGCTGTGGGCGCAGGCCGGCATCGACGTGAGCCTGCGCACGGCCGTGGCGTCCGGCCATCCGGAGTCCGTCCACCGCAACGGCTACACGGTGGTCCGCAAGGCGGGCCGGTACTCGGTCTTCCCGCGCACGGCGGTGTCCGGCGCGCTGGGCCGCGGCGGGCCCTGGGACGGCCTGGTCGAGATCTGGAACGGGATGCCGTTCTTCTCTCCGGTCTGGGCCCGCTGCCCCCGGGTGGTGTTCCTGCACCACGTGCATGCCGAGATGTGGCGGATGGTGCTGTCCCCGAAGCTGGCCAGGATCGGCGAGACCGTCGAATTCAAGATCGCGCCACCGCTGTACCGGCGTACGCGCATCCTGACGCTGTCCCCGTCGTCCCGGCACGAGATCATCGAACTGCTCGGCCTGCCGCCGCGCAACATCTCGGTCGTGCCGCCGGGCATCGACCCGTCCTTCTCCCCCGCCGGCGAACGCTCGCCGCATCCGCTCGTCCTCGCTGTCGGGCGTCTGGTGCCGGTGAAACGGTTCGGCGTCCTCATCGACGGGCTCGTCCACGCCCACGACGAACATCCGACGATGGAGGCGGTCATCGTCGGCGAGGGCTACGAGCGGGTGGAGCTGGAGAAGCGGATCTCCGCTGCCGGAGCCGGCGGCTGGCTGCGCCTCGTCGGGCGGGTCGACGACGACGCCCTGCTGACGCTGTATCGGCGCGCCTGGGTGCTGGCCTCGGCCTCGGCCCGTGAAGGCTGGGGCATGACGATCACCGAGGCCGCCGCCTGCGGCACGCCGTCGGTCGCGACGAAGATCGCCGGACACACCGACGCGGTCGTCGACGGCGAGACCGGCGTGTTGGTGGAGGATCCGGCCGACCTGGGCAAGACACTGGCCGGCGTGCTGACCGATCACGATCTGCGCGCCCGCCTGTCCGCCGGGGCGCTGGCGCATGCGGCGACCTTCACCTGGGCGCAGACGGCTCGCTCGACGTTCGCGGCGCTCGTCCGGGAGGCGGCCCGGCATCAAGGCCGCCGCTCCAGCGCGGCCCGGGCCGCGGACCTGGTTGGGCCGCACCGGTGACTGCGGTGATCCGGTGACCGTGACCACGTCGCCCTCCGGTCCGGCCTCGTCCGGTCGCCCCGAGTCCGGTCCGGCCTCGTCCGATCGCCCCGAGTCCGGTCACGCCGAGTCCGGTCCGGCCTCGGCGGCGATCCGCCGGCGGCGACCGCCCTCCTGGCCGACCCTGGTGCTGGCCGCCGTGGCGTATCTGCCGCTGCTGGCGACGGCACCGGGAAAGATCGGCGCCGACACCAAGGCATACCTCTACCTCGATCCGAGCCGGATGCTGCGCCGGGCGGTCTCCATGTGGGACCCCGGCATCGGCATGGGCACCGTCACCCATCAGAACATCGGCTATCTGTTTCCGCAGGGCGCCTTCTACTGGCTGCTGGATCTCGTCGGCCTGCCCGACTGGGTCGCGCAGCGGCTGTGGACGGGCTCCATCCTGTTCGGCGCCGGCACCGGCGTGCTGTTCTTGCTCCGCTCGTTGCGCTGGCCCGACCGCTTCGCGTTCGTCGCCGCGTTCGGCTACATGCTCTCGCCCTACATCCTGGAATACGAGGCGCGGATCTCGGCGATCCTGCTGCCCTACGCCGGACTGGGCTGGCTGATCGGCATCACCGTGCGCGGGTTGCGCGAGGCGGAGCCCGGCCGGGCCGGCTGGCGTCCCGCCGGATGGCGCTTCCCCGCCGCCTTCGCTCTCGTGGTCACGACGATCGGCAGCATCAACGCCTCCAGCCTGATCTTCATCCTGTTCGCCCCACTGCTGTGGATACCGTTCGCCGTCTGGGGTACCCGCGAGGTCCGACTCGGCGCCGCCGTGAGTATGTGCACCCGTGCGGTGCTGGTCGTCCTCGCCACGTCGGCGTGGTGGATCGCGGGGCTCTACACCCAGGCCGGTTATGGCCTCAACGTCCTCGCCTTCACCGAGACGATCGAGACGGTCGCCAGCAGCTCGCAGGCCTCCGAGGTGCTGCGGGGCCTGGGCAACTGGTTCTTCTATGGGCAGGACGCGCTCGGTCCGTGGATCGGGCCGGCCACCTACTACACCCAGAGTATCTGGCTGATCGCGGTCAGCTTCACCATACCCATCCTCGCCCTGATCGGCACCTCGGCCATCCGCTGGGGCCAGCGCGGCTACTTCGTCGCGCTGGTCCTGCTGGGCACCACGATCGCCGTCGGCGTCTACCCGTACGACGATCCCTCTCCCTGGGGACGGCTGTTCAAGGACTTCGCCGAGGGATCGACGGCCGGTCTCGCGCTGCGTTCGCTGCCCCGGGCGGTCCCCATGGTGGCGCTGGGCATGTCGGTGCTGCTCGCGGGCGGGCTCACAGCGCTCTGGGAGCGATACGCGGCGGCCGGTCCGACCGCTACGGCTGCCCCCGGTGGACGGCCGGTCCGGTCGGGCCGGCGCCGACGGCTGGTTCCGCCGCTCGCCACCGGGGTGGTCCTGCTGTTGCTGGCCCTCGACATGTCACCGCTGTTCCGCGGCGAGTTCGTCGAGCCGTTACTCGAACGCCCCGAGCACGTCCCCGCCTACGAGACCGAACTCGCGCGCGCCCTGGACACCAGGAACAACGGCACCCGGGTGCTGGAGCTTCCCGGTGCCGACTTCTCCCACTACCGCTGGGGAAGCACCCTCGACCCGGTCACCGAGGGGCTGATGGACCGTCCGCTGGTCATGCGGGAACTCATCCCCTACGGCGAGGCGGGCAGCGTCGACCTGGTCCGCTCGCTGGACCGCCGACTGCAGGAGGGGGTGTTCGAGACCTCCGCCCTGCCGGACCTCGCCCGGCTGATGGGCGTAGGCGACGTGGTGCTGCGCAGCAACCTCGCCTACGAGCGGTACCGGACCCCGCGCCCCCGGGCCACCTGGAACCTGTTCACCTCGAACAGACCGGACGGGCTGGGTGTACCACAGACCTTCGGACCGCCGGTTGCCGAGGATCCCGGCATCCCGTTCACCGACGAGGTCACCCTCGGCACCGACCCGTCGGTGCCCGATCCGCCTGCGCTGGCCGTCTTCCCGGTCAGCGGCGCGCAGCCGATCGTGCGCACCGCCACCACCGCGCGGCCCCTGCTCGTCAGCGGCAACGGGGAGGCGCTGGTGGACGCGGCGGCCTCCGGCCTGCTCGCCGAGCCGATCGCCGACGGGCGGGCGATCCTCTACGCCCCGGAACTCGCCACCGATCCCACCGCGATGCGCCAAGCCCTCGACGACGGTGCGGACCTACTCGTCACCGACACCAACCGACGGCGCGCCGAACGGTGGACGGGCATCCGGGAGAACTTCGGCTACGTCGAGCAACCCGGGGTCAGGCCGCTGGCGAAGGACCCGAACGACAACCGGCTGCCGCTGTTCCCCGATCAGAACGTCACCAGCGAGACCACCGCCACCCTGCACGCCCCGGGATCCCCGGCGAAGATCGCCGAGGTGACCGCCACCAGCTACGGGAACAGCTTCTCCTACGGGGCATCCGACCGACCGGTCCGCGCGATCGACGGCGACCCGGGCACCGCGTGGCGGGTCGGCGCCTTCACCGACCCGACCGGGGAGGCCTGGCAGACCACGCTGGCCGAGCCGACGACGACGAACCAGATCCGCCTCGTCCAGCCGCTGACCGGGCCGCGCAACCGGTGGATCACCCGGGCGACGCTGACCTTCGACGGCGGCTCCCCGGTGACCGTCGCGCTCACCGACGCCTCCCGCACCGCCGCCGGGCAGGTCGTGCGCTTCCCCACCCGGGCCTTCCGGACGTTACGCATCCACATCGACGCGACGAACACCGGCCGGCAGCGCAGCTACGACAACGTCTCCGCGGTCGGGTTCGCCGAGGTCGCCATCCCCGAAGCAAACGGGGCACCGCTGACGGCCGAGGAGGTGCTGCGGATGCCGAGTGACAGCCTCGACGCCGCCGGTGCCGCCTCCCTCGGCCACCGGCTGGCACTGGAGGTGTCCCGGGACCGGGCCAACCCGTCGGAACCGTTCAAGCAGGACACCGAGTCGGTCATCAGCCGGTCGTTCTCCCTGCCGACGGCCCGGACGTTCGCGCTCACCGGCACCGCCCGCGTCTCCGCCTACTCCCCCGACGATCGCGTCGACCAGGTGCTGGGCCGCCCGGCCACCCTCCCGGCGGTGACCTCCTCCGGCCGGCTGCCGGGATCGCTCGCCGCGCGGGCGTCGAGCGCCTTCGACGGAAACCCGGCCACCGCGTGGAGCCCGGGCATCGGCAACCCGCGAGGCAGCTGGATCCAGGTCGCCTCGCCGACCCCGTTGACGGTCTCGTCGATGACGATGTCGATCGTCGCCGACGGTCGGCACTCGATCCCGACCCGCATCGGGATCGAGGTCGACGGCCAGCGGGTCGGCGCGGTGACCGTGCCTGCGGTCACCGACACCTCGGCGCGCGGGGGCACCCGCGAGGTGACCCTCACCTTCCCGGCCGTCACCGGCAGCACGTGGAAGTTCGTCATCGACGATGCCCGGACCGTCACCAGCATCGACCCCATCAGCCGCTCGCCGCTGGCGATGCCGGTGGGCCTCGCCGAGATCGGGATACCCGGCCTCGCGACCGGCGCCGCGGGCACCGGTCAGCCCACGGCGGGTACGGCAGGCACGGCAGGCACGGCAGGGAGCACCGCGACGGGGCTGTTGCCGGCCCAGATCCCCGCGCCCTGCCGGACCGACCTGCTGAGCATCGACGGTCAGCCGGTGGGGGTGCAGGTCACCGGGGGCACCGCCGACGCGGTCAACCGGCTCGGGTTGACCGTCGCCACCTGCGGCCAGCCGGTCACCCTCGGCCCGGGGGAGCACGTGATCCGGACCGCCGACGGGGCCCTCGCCGGCATCGATCTCGATCGCCTGCTGCTGGCCTCGGACGTCGGCGGCGGCCCGTGGCTGGACGCGACCGGCGCCGCCTCCGCCGTCTCCCCCGCCGGGACCCCACCGGCCGCGACGGGCACCACGGGAACGGCGGGCACCACCGGAACGACGTCGGCCGCCACGCCACGGGTGACGGTCCGATCGGCCGGCGACACATCCTTCACCGTCGACGTGACGGGGGCGCGGCCCGGTACCCCGTTCTGGCTGGTGCTCGCGGAGAGCCTCTCCCCGGGTTGGAAGGCGACCGTGGGCGGCGCCGACCTGGGCACCCCCAGGCTGGTAGACGGCTACGCGAACGGCTGGCGGATCACCCCGACGGCCGCTGGGTTCACCGTCACGCTGACCTGGACCCCACAACGGATCGTGTGGTTCGCCCTGGCGCTGTCCGCGGTGACGGTGCTGCTCTCCCTAGCACTGGTGATCTTCTACACCCGCCGAGCCCGCGCGACTGTGGCCACGCGGTCGTCCCGGGCACCGGAGCCGGATCTGCCGACAGTCGAGCCGTGGTCCGTCCGGGCGGGGCGTGTCGGCCCGCGCACCACCGTGCTCGCCGTGTTGGGGATCGGTCTGCTCTCGGCGGTGCTGGTCTCTCCGGTAGCGGGGGTCATCGTCGCCTTGGCGACGGCCGTGGCGCTGCTCGTGCCCCGCGGCCGGCTGCTGACCCGCGTCGGCCCGGTGGTCTGCCTGGGCGTCAGCGCCCTGTACGTGCTGCAGGTGCAGGCCCGGCATGCGCTGCCGACGGACGGAGACTGGGTCGCCGCGTTCGGGAAGGTGGCGACGGTCTCCTGGCTCACGGTGCTGCTGCTGGCGAGCGACCAGCTCGTCGCCCAGCTGCAACGACGGCGCGCGGCGGGGCAGCCGTCTCCCCGGACGGGCCCGGGGGAGGAGCCTCCGGGCCGCTGAAGGTCGGGCGACCGGAGATGCCCAGCGACCGGGGGCCGCGGCTCGCGGCGGCGGCGGCAAAGCTCCGCATCATGGATGCTTCTGCAACTAAGTTGCAGAAGCATCCATGATCTGGTTATCGTTCCTCTGCCCGCCGCACAAAAACTTCCCCGTCCACGTCGGCGTGCACCGCGAGGGGAGACCTGCCATGGTCGCGCAGGCCGGCACCATGCCGAGGGGAGGCCTTACCACCCGGGTCCGCGGGGCGCTCGACCGCCGGGAGTGGGCGCGTGTCGGCGGCATGGCCGCGGTCATCGTCGGGCTACACGTGATCGGCTGGGTGACGCTCACGGCAATCATCGCGCCGCACCACTACCGCTTCGGCGCCGACGGCCAGGTCTTCGGGGTCGGTCTCGGAGTCACCGCCTACGTCCTCGGCCTGCGCCACGCCTTCGACGCCGACCACATCGCCGCGATCGACAACACCACCCGCAAACTCATGACCGACGGTCAGCGCCCACTGTCCGTCGGCTTCTTCTTCTCCCTCGGCCACTCCACGATTGTGTTCGCCCTGATGCTGCTGTTCAGCGTGGGCGTCCGCTCCCTGGCCGGGCAGATCGAAGCCGACGGCTCGACCCTGCACAACATCACCGCCTGGATCGGCGCCGCCGTCTCCGGCGGCTTTCTCTACGCCATCGCCGCGCTCAACCTCGGCATTCTCCTCGGCATCATCAGGGTCTTCCGGGACATGCGCCGCGGCGGGTACGACGAGGCCGGCCTGGAAGAGCAGCTGAACTCCCGCGGGCTGATGAACCGCGTCCTCGGCCGCTTCACCAGGGCGGTCACCCGACCCTGGCAGATGTACCCGCTCGGCGTGCTGTTCGGTCTCGGCTTCGACACCGCCACCGAGGTCGCCCTGCTCCTCCTCGCCGCCGGGGCCGGCCTGCCCTGGTACACCGTCCTCGTCCTGCCGATCCTGTTCGCCGCCGGCATGAGCCTGCTCGACACCATCGACGGCTCGTTCATGAACTTCGCCTATGCCTGGGCCTTCTCCCAACCGGTCCGCAAGCTCTACTACAACATCACCATTACCGGGCTGTCCGTCGCGGTCGCGTTCCTCATCGGCAGCGTCGAACTGCTCGGCATCCTCGCCGAGAAGGCACATCTCACCGGCGAGTTCTGGGGCTGGATCGCGGGTCTGGATCTCAACGTCATCGGCTACTTCGTCGTCGGCCTGTTCGTCGCCACCTGGGCCGCCGCTCTGCTGGTCTGGAAGTACGGCCGCATTGAGGAGAGGTGGGCGACGGGCCGGCCCGAGGACGGCCGGGTCGAACCCACCGACTGACCGCCTGGCGTCCGGTTCGGGGACCACCGACAGCACGGGCCCGGCGGCTGCCCGAACCCCGGAATGTCGTCGGGTTCAGACGCGATGCGGCATAAGTGCGTTCGCCGGAATGACCCCAAGCCGGCCGGCCTGATAGTCCTCGACGGCCTGGCGCAGTTCGGCCCGGGTGTTCATGACGAACGGGCCGTACACCTCGACGTGTTCCCGGATCGGCCGACCGCCCAGCAGCAGGACCTCGAGGTTCGGCGAGGACGCGTCCTGCCGGTCGTCCGCGGTGACACCGAGCAGATCCCCCGTTCCGAAGACCGCAAGCTGACCGGCCCGGGTCGCCGTGGCGTCCGGGCCCACCGTCCCCCGGCCACCGAGGACGTAGGCGAGGGCGTTGAACTCGGGGTTCCACGGCACGCGCACCGCCGCGCCGGGGGTCAGCGTCGCGTGGACGACGGAGATCGGGGTATGCGTGGCACCCGGGCCCCGGTGGCCCCCGGTGTCACCGGCGATGACCCGCAGCAGGGCACCGCCGTCCGGTGAGGACACCAGGCAGACCTGGCCACCCTCGAGGTTCTGGTACCGCGGCGGGGAGAACTTGTCCTTCGCCGGGAGGTTCACCCAGAGCTGGACACCGTGGAACAGGCCGCCGCTGACGACGAGCTCCTCCGGCGGCGTCTCGATGTGGAGGATGCCCGCGCCGGCGGTCATCCACTGGGTGGCGCCGTCTGCGATCAGGCCGCCGCCGCCGTGCGAGTCCTGGTGCTGGAAGGTTCCGTCGATCATGTAGGTGACGGTCTCGAATCCGCGGTGGGGATGCCACGGGGTTCCCTTGGGCTCGCCCGGCCCGTAGTCGACGGCGCCCATCTCGTCCATGTGGATGAACGGATCCAGCTCGGCGAGCCGTGCTCCGGCGAAGGCCCGACGCACCGGGAAGCCCTCGCCCTCCAACCCGGTGGGCGCGGTGGTCATCCTCCGCACCGGACGGTCGACCTCGCCGAGCGCGGGCTCAGCCAGCCGCGGCAGACGGACGGTATCGGCGGTGACGGCAGGCATGTCGTCCTCCTGGCGGGCTCAGGGCGCAGGTCGAGCAGGTCGAGCAGCTCATCCCGGCGCCTCTACTTGTAGATGCAACTACCAACCCGCGCAACCACGGGCCACCCTCGATCCTTCCCGCGAATTTTTTGATCATCAGGGCGCGAGCGGGAAGCGTTCGCCATCAGCGATCAACCCTGGGAACAACGGCAAGCTGAAAGGACTTTAGTGTGAGTGACTCAACTTCCTCACGTCAGGGTGGGCCACATGCCACAGATCCGGGTGCTGCCCGTCCTGCACCTCGACGACGCCGTCGTGCTACCGGGCATGGTCGTGTCTCTCGACATGTCCGATGGTGAGATCCGATCCACCGTCGAAGCCGCCCGTGCCGGCGGATCCCGCGGCGCTCCCGACGCGCGGGCGCCGGGGATCTCCAGCCAGCCGGCGGGCGGGCCCGCCGAGGTGTTGCTGGTTCCCAGGACCGACGGCACGCTCGCCGACGTGGCCGCCGTCGGGGTGATCGAACAGGTCGGCCGGCTGCCGCGAGGGGGCTCGGCCGCGATCGTCCGCGGAACCGCCCGGGCCCATGTCGGCGGCGTGCGCTCGGGTCCTGGCGACGTCACCTGGGTCGACGCCGTGTGGGTCGACACCGTGGTGAACGAGGGAGCCGTGGTGAACGAGGGGGCCGGGCCGCCGTCCGGCGCTCTCGACGCTCCGACGGACACCGCTGCCGCGCGGAGCGGCGAGGACCCGGCGAAGGTCGAGAACCTGGCGAAGGAGTACCGCGCCCTGGTCACCGACCTGCTGCGCCAGCGCGGCGCCTGGCAGGTCGTTGACTCCGTCGCGGCGATCACCGATCCATCGGCGCTCGCCGACACCGCCGGCTACGCCTCCTACCTGACCACCGCGCAGAAGATCGAGCTGCTGGGCACCGTGGACGTCGCTGCGAGGCTTGAACGGCTGCTGGCGTGGACCAAGAACCATCTGGCCGAACTGGACGTCGCGGAGACCATCCGTCGCGACGTCCAGGAGGGCATGGGCCGGTCGTTCGTCCGGGTCGCCCTCGGCGGTGTGCGGGACGAGGCGGAGATCCGCGGTCACCGGCGGACCTACGCCGGCGCGCTGCCCGGCCGCATCGTCCGGGCGATCCGCGAGGCGGGTTCAATGAATCCGGTGGTGCTGCTCGACGAGGTCGACAAGCTGGGCGCCGACTACCGGGGGGACCCGACGGCGGCGCTGCTGGAGGTCCTCGACCCCGAGCAGAACCACACCTTCCGGGAGCATTAACATGTCGAAGGTACCATCAACGTATAGTAATCACACCAGGCGGGGGAATACGCCCAGCAGCGCCACGGACTGACCCAGACCGGGCAGGCGCTGTGTCGTTCGGGAGCGGGCTACTGACCGGCGGGATACGCCCAGCGGCGGTACCAGTAAGGCCCAGGGGAAATGTGGCGTGATGGAACACTCGGAAACGCCGCCCCGCCGACCTGAACCCATCATACCCGGCCCAGCCGGACAACAAACCCCGAACACACGAAAACAGGACACGAATCCGACAACCCGTGCTCCCACGTGGCCAACGGTCCACCACTCCCCTCCATCCCGCCGGCCCGTGGCTATGTCAAGCGATGCCCATTCGGTAGGCCAGTCCGCGTAGATCACATCCTCCGACGTTCGCTCTGGCACGCTGGAGCATGACGGCAACAGTCTCCCGCACGAGCGGGTGAGTCCGGACCAGCTCTGGCGCGAGCCGTTCCGCTTCGCGGAGTACCGCGAGGGCTTGTTTGTCCTTGCCGCGTGACTGGGCAAGTCCTCGGCCGAAATCGGTGAGGAACTGTGCGCGGCGACGTCCGGAACCGAGCACCGACGTATCCACACCACGCATGATCTCGGGCGCCTTCCCGCCGTCGCCCCGCTCGACTGCGATACTGAGGCGCCAAACCGCCACATTGGCCGGGCCGAAGTGCAGGTGGAAGACGTCCGTCTCGCCTGTTCGAGCGGCGATCTCGGCGGCTTCCCCGATGTGGGCGTCGACGGCGCCCGTGGCGTCGGCCAGGGC
>NZ_CDXDOS010000093.1:2847-12468 GCF_978021245.1 Frankia sp. CoBUL1 | reverse complement strand
GGCCGGATGGCGCAACGCAACCCAATGTGCGAAAGCACGGGGCTAGCATGGACACGCAACGCCATCGGTTCGTAGCGGTGGCGGCACGTCAGGGATGGTCAGGGATAGGGTACGGAGCGAGCCGTAAGGGAGCGGTGATCTGATGACTCAGCGCGCTGAGAGCGAACTCACCATCGACAGTCGGCAGGGCTCCCCCGTCGAGTGGCTGGGGGCGGAGATGACCCGCGCCCGCTGGACCAAGAGCTTCACCGGCGACCTGACCGCCACCAGCTGCATCGAATTCGTGATGGGGCAGCTGGTGGAGGGCGACGGCCCCCGCGTGTACGTGGGCGTGGAACGGGTCGAGGGCACGCTGCACGGCCGCAAGGGCAGCTTCGTACTCGTCCACAACGCCCGGTCGCTCGGCGCGGAGAACGAGATGATGATCACCGTGCTGCCGGGCTCCGGCACCGGCGAGCTGGACGGCATCACCGGGACCGCGCAGATCACCCCCGGGCACGCCTTCATCCTCGACTATGAACTCGGCTCCTGACGGCCGCGGATGAGAGGGAAGGCGGCACCAGGTCCGGCCCTGTCCGATCGTGCGCTCGGCCGCGCGCTGCTGGCCAGGCAGGGCCTGCTCGAGCCGTACGACCTGCCGCTCGCCGAGGTCGTCGAGCGGATCGGCGCGGTGCAGTCCCAGTACTGGCCCGCGCCGCCGGTCGCGCTCTTCTCCCGGATGCGGGAGGTGACGGTCCGGCAGGTGCACGAGGCCCTGGCCGCGCGCGAGCTCGCCAACGGCATCCTCCTCCGTGGCACGTTCCACCTGGTCAGTGCCCGCGAGCACCCGGCATACTCGGCGGTGGCCGAGTATGCCGGCACGAACGACTGGCGGTTCTTCCTGCCGAAGTCCATGCGAAGCTTGCCTCCGCTCGACGAGCTACGCCGGGACCTGTACCGTTTCGCCGAGGGCGAGGCGCTCAGCGGAGCGCAGATTGCAGAGTTCATCGAGAAGTGGCTGGCCGCGCGCCCCGAGGAACTCGCCGCGGAGCAGGTCGCCTGGCTGCGCGAGCGGTCCTTCAGGTTGTTCCTGCGTACCAGCGCATTCCTGCGGGTTCCGGCCGACGGGAACTGGAACACGGCCAAGGGCCCCGCCGAGCACACCGCCGCGCCGCAATCCCCGATCACGGGTGACGGCGTGGCGGCGGATGCCGCCATTTCCGAGGTGGTGCCGCGTCATCTGCGCGCCTTCGGCCCCGCCGCGGCGGAGGACGTCGCGTACTGGCTCGGCTGCCGCGTCCCGCAGATCCGGCCAGTACTCGACAAACTGGGCGATTGCCTCGCCCGCCTCACCGATGAGGCGGGACGCACGCTGTACGACCTCCCCGACGCCCCGCGCCCGGACTCCGCGACTCCGGCTCCGGTGCGGCTGCTCCCGTGGTTCGACAGCGCCCTGCTCGCCTACGACGCGAAATACCGCAGAAGAATCCTTCCGGACGCCTACAAGGGCCTCGTCTACATGAAGGCGAATCTACAGCTGTTACCCACGATTCTGGTCGACGGCCTCGTGGCGGGAATATGGTCGGTGGAGACGAAGCAGATAAAAGGCGGTTCCGTCTGCGTCGTCCTCAAGCAGTTCACCGAGCCGAGCCACGAAGACCGGGAAGCGCTTGCCACAGAAGCCGAGCGCCTCGCCCGCTTCATGCGTCCGGAAGCCGCATCCCATACGATCCGTTTCGAAGAGCCCTGATTCACAGGCGATTCGGTAACCGATACAATGCCGCCATGAAGGCTTCCGGAACTTTCGACGTAGCCGTATTCGAACAAACGGAACTGTCTCCCAGACCGGCCCTCGGGACAGGCCTGCCTGTTGGCGTGTGGACCATGGAGAAGCACTACGCCGGCGAACTGACGGGCCGCTCGGCCACTCTGCTGACCGCGGCCTTCGACCGCTCAAGCGGTGTCGGCACCTACGTGGCCATGGAGTCCTTCGACGGCACGCTCGGCGGCAGGAAGGGTGCCTTCAACTTCGTGCACTCCGCCGCCACCACCGGCACCAATCGCTACGACGAGTTCTTCACCATCGTGCCTTCCAGTGGCGCCGGCGAACTTACCGGCATCCGCGGCACCGGCGGCATGGAGATCGACTCCGACGGCACCCGCCACATTTGGTTCGATTACGAACTCGACGAGTGAGCTCCCCCCCCCGGGTATGTCGGTGATCCAGCGCGCGGCGAACAGCCCTGACGCGTGTCCAGCCAGGTGGGTGCGTCTCCGGCGGGCAGTGTGAACACAACGGTGGACAGTACCGAACGTCTCGGCCGGCATCGGTGGAAAGGCGAGAGAACGATCTCCTGGCTGGATGGCTACCGCCGGTTGACCATCCGCTACGAACGCGATGGCCGGAACTTCCTCGGGCTCCTCACTCTGGCCGCCACGATCACCTGCTGGAAGAAACTCCCACACCCCACATGAGACGGCGAAGCCCTTCACTGCTGTCGGGACCGGGCGGTGGTCACCTCGCCGTAGGTGTGCAGGGAGGCGAGGTCAGCGGCGGCCCGGCCGGACGCCCACCCCTCGCCGTCGGTCGCGTTCACCGCCCGGGCGACGACCTGCGGGAACATCGTCTCGGCTGCCTCCTTCACGGCGTCGCCACGGGCGGCGAGCACAGGCAGCAGCCGGCTCTCGCCCGCCTCGACCGCGGCCTGTTCACTGGCCTGCTCGGTAGCGGCCGTCAGGCGTTGGCCGATCCGGACCGCGAACGAGGCGAGGAACGACTGGCGGAACGACCGGGTGCGGGACCGCCCGTGGCGGGACCCGGCCTGCATCATCGCCGCGGTCGCCTGGACCAGGAGCGAGGTGTACAGCAGTTCGACGGCGTCGAGGTCAGGCTGGAAACCGATCACCGTGGCGAACCCGAGGTTCTTTGTCCACACCGAACGGCATCGGTTTGCACCGGCGACCACGTCGAGCAGGCTAGCCTTGGCCGCCTCGTAAGGGCTGTCGACGCCGACCCGGCGGCCGGCCGGCTCGTCGCGGGTTCCCTCCCGCGCCGCGAGCAGCGCCTCGTCGATGCTGTGCCGGGCCATGAGCTGCTGTGCCTTGGCGGTCAGCGCCTCAGCCTCGTCCGCGAACCCGGTCGATTCGGCCTTCGCCAGCAGCGCCCGGACCTTGTCGAGGATGCGTGGGTCGGCGCTCCGGCCGGCCCCGGCCCGGCGGCCCGGGTCCGCCTGGCCGTGGCCGCGTCCCGCAGGGCGACCTGGTGGGTCGCGTCGTGTGGTGCCTGGTGGGGGGCACAGGGATTCGATCGCGGGAAGGGTGTGCAGAAGGGTGAGCAGACCGAGGGTGTCGGCAAGCGCCTCCGCCCGGTCCCGGCCCTCCCGGTCACCCCAGGCGTCCAGCCAGGTGCCGTCATCCTCCCACCACAGAACGGCGTTAAGATCATACAGCTGGTTCTTCCACCGCTCGTCGACGGTGGCGGCCGCGTATTGCCGCATCTGGCCGGCGATGGCGTCGACGGCGAGTCGCGCCTGGCGCTGGCCCGCCTGACGGTTCACGATCCGGTGCACGTCAGCCGGCTGCCAGCCGCGCTGCCAGGCGGCCTCGACGGTGCGGTCGAACCACCCGGCCAGGGACCGATTGACAACTCGGCGTCCGACCGGCCCGCCCGGCGCGGCGACGAGCAACTCCACGTACTCGGCCAGTGCCGCCTCATCCCGGGCGAGCTGGGCGCTCAGCGCCGCCGCGACCAGCTGATCGGCGATCCGGCGAAACATCTCCCGCTGGCCGCGCTCCTCCTGGTAGAAGGCCCCTGCCCCGGACTCCGGCGCCTGGGCGCGGACACGGTTCGCGCGGGCCTTCTGTTTTGCCTTGCGTCGTTCCCGGTTCCGGCTGCCCACCCATCACCTCGCTCAGAGGGAATCCTGATCTCTCGTCCCCAAGGATCGCATGTCGACCGGAGCGAGAAGGACCGACCCCAGGTTCGATGATCAATTCCGCGGCCATACGGCAAAATGATCCACTTATTCACCTCGTTGAGGTTCGTCATGGCGATGTGCTCGGCGGGCGGCCCCAACGAACCAGCCCAGGACCATGTCGTCGCCCGGACCATGTCGCTCGACCGCGGAACCGGCCCTGGCAACGCTCCTGGGGACGTACGGATCGTTCCTGGCTGCCGTTCTAGACTGATCAGAGTGGTCGTGAGCCTCATGCTCCTGGACGGGGTACGCTGGGAGGGCACCCCGGTGATGGGCGACCGCCCCCGAGCTTTGCTGGCGGCGCTGGCATCCGAGCCCGGCCGGCCGGTGCGGGCGCAGCGGCTGGCCGAGATGATCTGGGGCGAGGGGTCGTTGGCCAACCCGGCCAAGGGCCTTCAGGTGGTCGTCTCGCGGACCAGGGCGGCGTGTGGTGCCGGTGCGGTGGTGCGCGACGGTGACGGCTACCGGCTCGGTCTCCCGCCGACGCAGGTCGACAGCTGTCTGCTGGGCCGGCTGGTGGCCGAGGCCGCCGAGCTCGTCGCTGTCGATCCGCGGGCCGCCGTCGAGCGGGCCCGCGCTGCGCTGGACCTCGGCACGGCGCTGCCGCCGGTGCCGGTGAACGGCTCCGGGCCGCTCGCCGACGTGCGCCGGGCGGCCGGCCGCGACCTGGCGGCGGCCCGACTGCTGTTGGCCCGGGCCACGAGTCGTACAGGTGAGCATGCCAAGGCGCTCGGGTTCCTGGAGGCGGCGCACGCGCAGCAGCCCGACGACGAGGACCTGTTGGTCGACCTGCTACGCAGCGAGGCCGCGGTGCGCGGGCCCGCGGCGGCGTTGGGACGATTCGAGCGCTACCGCCGGGACCTGCGGGAGCGGCTGGGGACCAGCCCCGGGGAGACACTCACCCGGGTCCAGCGCGATCTGCTCGCCCTCGACCGGCCCGTCCGGGGCGGGATCCGATACGACGCCACTCCCCTGCTGGGCCGCCAGCACGACGTCGAGCGGCTGCGGGCGTTACTGGACCGGTCGCGGGTGGTGTCGATCGTCGGGCCGGGTGGCCTCGGGAAGACCCGCCTGGCCCATCTGCTCGCCCGGGACAGCACGCTGCCGGTGGTGCACGTCGTCCACCTGGTCGGGGTGGCGGCGCCCGAGGACCTGATCGGCGAGGTCGGCTCCGTGCTCGGCGTCCGCGACTCGATCGGCGACCGCCGGGTGCTGACCCCCGCGCAGCGCGCCGACCTGCGCGCGCGGATCGCCGCGAGACTGGCGCGGGGGCCGGGCCTGCTGCTGTTGGACAACTGCGAGCATCTTGTCGCCGAGGTCGCCGAGCTGGTCGCCTTCCTCGTCACGGCCACCGCCGACCTGCGGGTGCTCACGACGAGCCGGGCGCCGCTCGCGATCGGTGCCGAGCGGGTCTACCTGCTCGGCGAGCTGGTCCGCGCCGACGCGGTCGAGCTGTTCAGCCAGCGTGCCACCGCGGCCCGCCCCACCGTCCGGCTCGACCGTGAGGTGGTCGGCCGGATCGTCGACCGGCTCGACGGGCTTCCGCTGGCGATCGAGCTGGCGGCGGCTCGGGTCCGGGCGATGTCGGTGGAGGACGTCGACCGGCGGCTGGCGGACCGGTTCGCCTTGCTGCGCGGCGGAGACCGCGCCGCCCCGGACCGCCACCGCACGCTGCTCGCCGTGATCGACTGGTCGTGGAACCTGCTGGCGGAGCCGGAACGGCGCTCGCTGCGCCGGCTGGCGCTGTTCCCGGACGGTTTTACCCTGGAGGCGGCGGAGGAGATCCTCGCCGCCCCCGGCCCCGCCGACGAGGCAGCGGGTTCCGATCCCGTCAACGCGGTCGACGCGGTGCAGAACCTCGTCGAACAGTCGTTGCTGAGCGTGCGCGAGCCGGCCGGCGGAGTGCGTTACCGGATGTTGGAGACGGTCCGGGAGTTCGGCCGGCTGCGGCTGGCCGAATCCGGCGAGCAGGTCGCGGCGCGACGGGCCCAGCGGGACTGGGCGGTCGGCTACGCCACCCGGCACGGCGTGGGTCTGGTCACGGAGCGGCAGTTCGCGGCGATCGACGCGATCGCGGCCGAGGAGACGAACCTCGCCGACGAGTTGCGTGACGCGGTGGCCGACGGCGACACCGAGACGGTCGTGCGGCTGCTGGCGGTGCTCGGTATGTTCTGGGCGATCCGCGGCGAGCACCTCCGGATGTCGGTGCTGATCGACGCGGTCACCGCGATGCTGTCCGGCTGGACACCGCAGCCCGCCGCGGCCCAGGCTGCCGTGGCTGCCGGGACCGCGATGGCGACGGTCGCGATCTTCGTGGGGGACGGGCTTCTCCCGGCGCCGATCCGCGAGCTGCTGGAGCGGCTCGGCCCCGAGGCTGCGGGCGACCCGTGGCTGGCCAACACGGCGCGGGTGCTGCTCGCCCTCGACCCGGCGCAGCCCACGGACACCGAGACACAGCTCGTGCGGCTGGCGGACGGTGCCGACCGGCACCTGCGCCTGGTCTGTCTGGTGTGGCTGGCCCATCTGCACGAGAACGCCGGTGAGGCACTGGCCTCGGCGGCAGCCGCCGAGCAGACGCTGGCCCTGGCCACACCGCGGGAAGGGCCGTGGCTGACGGCCATGGTGCACACCCGGCTGGCCGAGCTGACGATGCGGCGCGGAGATTTCGCCGTCGCCCGTTCCCACGCCCAGGCGGCCCTGCCGGTCCTGGAACGGCTCGGTGCCCGCGACAACGTCGCACAGCTGCGGGTGCTGCTGGCGTTCGACGCCGTCAACGGCGGCCGGCTCGACGCGGCCGAGGAGTATCTCGCCCGGATCGACCCGTCGGACGGGGCCGTGTACGGCGGCCCGATGATGGCGGCGATCGGCCGGGCCGAGCTCGCGATCGTGCGCGGCGACACGGCTGGGGGCCTGCGCCAGCATCTGGACGCGGCAGCGGGGATGCGGGCGTTGCGATGGCCCGGTGTCGCAACGACCGGCGTCGAGCCCTGGGTGCTGGCCGGCGACGCGGTGGCGCTCGCCGCCTTCGCCTGGCACGCGGCCAGCGCCGACGACCTCGCCACCGGCCACGACCTGTTTCGCGCCAGTCTCGTCCGGTGTGCCGACGCGTTGCGACGCAGCCGGGCCACGATCGACTATCCGGCGTGCGGGACGCTGCTGTTCGCGTTCGGCGTCTGGGGCCTTCGCGACGGCCGGCCGGCCGGGATGCCGGCCGGGATGACAGTGCGGGAGGCGGTCCAGCTGCTCGCGCTGGCGAAGCGTTTCTCCTACATCGCGACGATCCCGTCGCTGGGGTGGGCCCGGGTCGAGGCGCTCGCCGAGCGCCGGGCGCCCGGCGCACTCCCGGCAGCCCGGTCGGACGCCGAGGCCCGGCGCCCGGCGCAGCTGTTCGACGAGGCGTGCATCCTCGTCGAACGGCTGGCCGATCTACCACCGGGCCGCGACGGGGCATCGCCGGGGCACGGGCTACAGGTGCCGCTTGTAGCTGACGACCGACATCGGCAGGAAGATCACGATCACGGCGAGACCGGTGAGCAGCGTCCAGCCGACCTGCCCGGTGAGCACGCCGTTGTTGGCCAGGTCCCGCGTGGCGGAGACCAGGTGTGACACCGGATTGACCCTGGTGAAGGTCTCCAGCCAGCCCGGCAGCGTCTTCGCCGGCACGAACGCGTTGGACAGGAAGGTCAGCGGAAACAGGATCATCATCGAGATTCCCTGCACGCTGCGGGCGCTGCGGGCGACCGTGCCGATCCAGGTGAACGCCCACGCGATCGCCCAGCCGGTCAGGACCGCGAGCACGATCGCGCCGAGCACGCCGGGCACGCCGCCGCCGGGCCGGTAGCCGAGGATCAGGCCCATCAGGTAGGTCAGGCTCGCCGCGATCAGGTAGCGGACCAGGTCGGCGATCATCGGCCCGGCCAGCGGCGCGATCCGGGACATCGGCAGGGACCGGAACCGGTCGAAGACCCCCTTGTCCATGTCCTCCCGCAGCTGCGTACCGGTGGCCATGCAGGTGGTGAGCACGGTCTGGGCGACGATGCCGGGGATGAGCAGCGGCAGGTAGCTGTGGACGTCGCCGGAGATCGCGCCGCCGAACACGTAGGCGAACATCGCGGTGAACAGCAGCGGCTGGAGCGCCACGTCGAAGAACTGTTCCGGGTTGCGGCGCATCTTCTTCAGCGCTCGCCAGGCCATCGCGAAGCTCTGGGTAAGGGTGTCCCCCACCCCGGCGCGGGCCCGGGTACGGGCGACGGCGGCTGCCGGGTCGACGGCCGAGGCCGGCCGCGGCGCGCCCGCGGCCGGCCCGGCCGACGGCCCGGCGAGAACGGTGTTCATCGAGTTACCTCCGTGGCGTGGTCGTCTGGGCTGGTCGCGTCCTGGTCGGGTACCGCTCCGGTCGGGCCGCCGGCGGTCTGCGGGTCGCCGGCGTCGCCCGGGTCGCCCGGGCCGCCGTGGCCGGGACCGTGGCCGGTGAGGGCGAAGAAGACCTCGTCGAGGGTCGGTTTGGCGACACTGACCGAGGCGATCGCGACGGCGGCCCCGCGCAGCGCGATCAGCACGTCGGCGGCCCGGTCGGCGACGTCGAGCGGGACGTTGAGCCGGCCGGACTCGGGCGTGGTGACCGGCTCCTCGCCGAGCACCCGCAGCACCACCTCGCGGGCGCGCTCCTGGTCAGCGCCGGGGGCGAGCTGAAGCTGCAGCGTCGAGTCGCCGACCTGGGTCTTGAGCTCGTCCGGCGTGCCCTCGGCGACCTTGCGCCCGTGGTCGATCACGCAGACCCGGTCGGCGAGCTGGTCGGCCTCGTCCAGGTACTGCGTGGTGAGCAGGACGGTGCAGCCGTCGTTGACGAGCTCGCGGATGGTGTCCCACATCTGGCCGCGGGTACGCGGGTCGAGGCCGGTCGTCGGCTCGTCCAGGAAGATCAACGGTGGCCGGGTGATGAGGGACGCGGCAAGATCGAGGCGGCGGCGCATCCCGCCGGAGAACGCCGAGATCTGTCGTTCGGCGGCCTCCTCGAGACCGAACTGCTCCAGCAGCCGGCGCGCGGTGGCGCGCGCGTCGGCCGAGCGCAGGCCCTGGAGCCGGCCGAACAGCCACAGGTTCTCGGTGGCGGTGAGGTCCTCGTCCACGGAGGCGTACTGGCCGGTCACGCCGATGAGCTGACGGACCCGGTGCGGCTGGGCGGCGACGTCGACGCCGAAGATCTCGGCCCGGCCGTCGTCGATCGCCAACAGCGTGGCCAGCATCTTCAGCATCGTCGTCTTGCCGGCACCGTTGGGCCCGAGCACGCCGAAGATCTCGCCGTGGCGCACCTCGAGATCGATGTGGTCGACGGCGTGAAAATCGCCGAATCTCTTGACCAGACCACCGGCCTGGACCGCGGGCATGGCTGTCACCCGTCTTCCTTCCGTGGGGTGTCGCGACAACGGGGGATCGACAACGGGGGCGTCGGGTCGAGGGAGGCGTCGGATGAGCTGGCCAGAACGCTAGACAACGGCGGTATCACCGCCCCTGCACGCCGGTTTCACCGGCCTTCGACCGGCGGCGCGGGCGGGACACAGGCGCCGCCACCGGCCGGAGCCGCCTCCGGTACCGACGGCCTGCCCGGTCCGCCCCGTGCCCGCCCCGTGCCCGCCCGTATGCACGATGCGGGCAGGCGCGTCAC
>NZ_CDXDOS010000093.1:0-2459 GCF_978021245.1 Frankia sp. CoBUL1 | reverse complement strand
TGCCCGCCCGTATGCACGATGCGGGCAGGCGCGTCACCCGCGAAGCAGAGTGATCGCGCGGCCGGCGGGACCGGCGGTCGTGGTGACGCCGGTGCGTTCGCCGATGGCGGGGGACGTCGGGGCGCTGGTCGAAGATGGCGAGGGTCCCGGTGTCGAACTGGAAACGGCCGAGGTAGCGGTCACGCTGTGGGTCTCGCTCGGCTGGATCGGCGTCGCTCCGCACGTTTCGGTATGTGTCCAGAACTGTGCGGCGCGTCGGCGATAGCCACGCCGCCTCATCCGGCGCGGTCGAAACGGATGGCGCGGTCATACGCCTCGCGGGCGTCGAGGAGCTGGTCCCAGTGCTCGGCGACCCAGGCGCAGGCGACCGCCATCGGCTCCAGCATGCTGCGGTCCAGCGCGGTCAGCTCGTACTCGACATGGGCGGTGGCCCTGGCATCCAGGACGGTGCGGGTGATCAGGCCGTCCCGTTCGAGGGAACGCAGCGACTGGGTGAGCACCTTGGGAGTGACCCGGCTCAGCGGCACGCGCAGCTCGGAGAACCGGCGCGGCCCGTCTTCAAGGCAGCGGATGATGAGCGCTGCCCACTTGTCGCCGAAGCGGATCGGGTTGAGCGAGGACGGGCACAGCTCGTCGAACATGTCGGCGGGCAGGGGCTTCCTCACAGCTTCACGATAGCCAGCCAGCCGGTATCCCCGCGGTAACCGCCATCCCCGATAGCGTCCGCGCACCGGCCGGCGCAAGGGCACCGGCATACGGGGAGAGGGGTTGCCGTGAACATTGTGGTGTTCGGCGCGGGCGGGCGTGCGGGGCGGCAGGTTCTCGCCGAAGCAGGTCGCCGCGGCCACCGGGTCACCGCCGTGATGCGTGACCCCGCACGTCATGGCGACCTGCCGTCCGACGCCCGGGTGGTTGCGGGTGATGTCACTGATGCGGTAGGTGTCGAGCGTGCGGCGGCCGGACAGGACGCGGCGATCAGCGCCGCGGTCGACCTGTCCACGCCGGCGCACGACTTCTTCACCGCGTCGTCCCGCGCCTTGGCCACCGGGCTGGCCAGGGCGGGCGTGCGCCGCCTGGTGGTCGTCGGCCTCTCCTCGATCCTGCCGGGGGCATCCGGCGCCGCGTTGATGGACGAGCCCGGCTACCCGAACGAGTACCGTTCCTTCTTCCTCGGCCACGCGGCGGGCCTCGACGTGCTGCGCGCCTGCGAACTCGACTGGGTGTACGTCGCTCCCACTGGGGACTTCGACCACGACGGGGCGCGCACCGGCCAGTACCGGGTCGCCGAGCACGGCGACCCGGCCAGCCGGATCGGGTACGCGGACTTCGCGATCGCGCTGCTCGACGAGATCGAGGAACCGCGCCACCACCGCGCCACCGTCAGCGTCCAGTAGGTGCCGATCCATGACCAGCGGGCGGTCGGATCATCACCATCGGCAGTAACGCCGCCGACCGGATCCCCGAGCCGGGTGGCAGCGTTTACGCGGCCAGCAGGTCCGCGCTGACCTATAGCCGTAACCCGTTCGCGATAAAATGTTACCCGCCGTTCTATGCCCGGACATCCACGCGCCTGGCCGGGCCCGCCGTTGTCACTTCAGGCGCGGCCATCAGGTTGTCAACGGCGGGGGATGGGTGGCGTGATGCGACCGTGGCGACCTCGGTTTCCGCGAGGCAGGGAGTATGGGCCCGAAGCAGCGGGGTATCAACCCACGGCCGTGCTGGCGCTGGTGTTCGTATCAGCCGATCTCAATTGTCGATGGCTGGCCCCGGGCGCAGAACGTCGATCACCCACTCGTATCGGCTATGGTTAGCTCGAAGTCAGTGGAGACCAGTATTTCTCCGGCATGTTCAGCTGCCCAGACTGCCGCACCCGGCGAACGGGGGCCGCCGATGGCTTACCAGGACGTTCGCGACAGTTGCGGAAGGGACGCGGTCATGACGTTCGCATTGTCATCCGGATCGACGGCCATATCTTGCACCGGGACCCGCCGGCGCGGATAAATCAGGAGCGGCATCGGGCACGGCGTCCAGAGCCGGCCTGGGAAACTGGATGTTTTCCGGCTGGCCAGCCGCGGAGACCCCTATACACCCTCCGTACGCTCCGCGAAAAGGCCGGTTCCACCTGCTGCCCCTCAGGGAGGAACCGGTCGTTGTATCCCGAGAATTTGTTGAGGCCGTCTGCTGACGGACCAGAGGAGCGTACTCAGTGGACAAGATCCAAACAATCGAGGAGCTACACACCGCGGCATCCGACCTCACCGGACTCACCGACTTCGGCCCGGCGGACTATCTGGAAGGGCTCGAGGTGCTCCTGGCCTCCTATCAGGAAGAGGCGAGCCTGACGCCGCACGGCGTCCAGCTGGTCCAGGACGAGTTGTGCGGCATCCTGATGGCTCGCCTGTTCAGTGAGGCCGGGTGCAGGGCCGCGCAGAGATTACGCTACGTTGTGATTGGTGACG
>NZ_CDXDOS010000092.1:0-12410 GCF_978021245.1 Frankia sp. CoBUL1 | reverse complement strand
CAGAGGTAAGAACCGGGGAAACAGGAGGGGCCGGATCCCGAACGGGAGATGTCGGGTTCCCTCCGCATCGGTAACCCGAGCGGGGTCGCGCGGAGGCCACGGGACAAATTTCCCACGGTGTTTCTTCGGCGTATCTGTGGCCTGTCTCCGGCTATCCGGTTATAAGGCTGTCCGGTCCTCGTCAGGGCCGCGGCCGGGCCGGCTCATCGCCCCGGATCCATACCCTGGACTGCCGAACCAGACGATCAGGAGAAACGGTCCTGGCCCTCGGCTCAGCCCCCGCCGTGGCGGATGGGCATCAGTAGGTAGCGGTAGGCGCCCTCGTCGACAGCGCCGCGGCCGCTGTCCTTGCCGGTGAGCACCGCGGGTTTCGCGGCGGCCTCGACCGGATCGTCGTCGACGAACCCGATCGTCGCCTGATCGTCCTCGACGGCACCGAGCCCGTCCAGCAGGTAGGACGGATTGAACAGCACCGAGAGCTCGGGACCTGCGTACTCGACCGGCATCGTCTCGCTGGCCTGTGCGCCACCGCCGTCCCCGGCCTCGGCGACGACCTGGTCGTGGGTGAAAGTGAACCGCAGCGGCCCGGTGCGGGTGGCGACGACGGCCACCCGACGGACCGCCGCGGCGAGCGCCGCGGTCTGCGCGGTGACGACGAGCGCGGCCGCCTCGGGCAGGAGCTTGCGGTAGTTGGGAAACGTCCCTTCGATGAGCCGGACGATGGTCTGCCGGCCGCCGGCGGCGAGGCCGAGCCGGGCGCCGGACGGATCGTCGAGGTCCAGACCAATCACGGTGCGGGAGGCCGACGTCGGCGTGCGGGCCACCTCGGCGAGAACCTTGGCAGGCACGTGCGCGAGCGCCCACGGATCGTCGACTGTCGGCTGCCAGGGTATGCCGCGTACCGCGAGCCGGTACCGGTCGGTGGCGACGAGGGTCAGCCCACGCCCGGAGATCTCCATCCGGACCGCGGTGAGCACGGGCATGGTCTCGTCCCGGCCGGCCGCCGGGGCGACCTGACCGACCGCGGACGCGAACCCAAGCGTGTCCACCTCGCCGATCGGTCCGGGAAAGCTAGGGAGCTTCGGGTACTCACCCGGGTCCATCAGCGGCACGGTGAAACGGACGCTGCCGCAGCGCAGGACCAGCCGGTCACCGTCGACCACGACGTCGACCGTCGTCGCGGGCAGGCTGCGCACGATGTCCGTGAGGAGCCGGCCGGGCACCAGCACCCGCCCCGGTTCGTCCACCGAGGCCGCGACCGGAGCCCGCACCGCCACCTCCGTGTCGTACGCGCAGATCGTCAGGACCGAGGCTGCGGCCGGGCCCAGGGGCGCCGCGGAACCGGGAGACGCCGCGGAACCGGGAGACGCCGCGGAACCATGGCCCGCGGCGAGCAGGATGCCGGTCAGGACGTTCCGGGCCGGGCCCGGCCGGTTGGGCAGATGCCGAGCGGCCCAGCCGGTCGCGTCGGCGAACGCGTCGCGTTCCACGCTGAACCTCATGAGTGCGATTGTCCTCGGCCACGGCGCGGAATCGCCGCATTCAGCGGACGGTTTTTGTTCCCCGTCCGTGGATGTCCGCAAGATCTCCGCACGGACGGACCGCAGCCGCCGCGTCGTGAGGAAATGCGGCGGCGCTACCAGCGGTCCGCCGCCGCCCGCAACCGGTCGGCTGCGCTCAGGTGCGGTCCGAGCTGAATCGCACAGCGCCCGCCGAGAGGACGACTCCGGGGAACACGCGCGCCCCGGACCGCAGTTCGTTGCCTCGCTCGATCCGTACCCCGTCGCCGATGACCACCCCGTCGAGCGCGACACCGGAGCCGATCACCGCGTCCCGACCGATCACGCTGTCCCGCACGACCGCCCCGGCCTCGATAACCGCACCGTCGAACAGCACCGCACCGTCAATCGCGGCACCCGCGCCGACCCACGCGCCGGCCCCGACGGTCGCCCCGCCACCGATCTTGGCGTCGGCGGCCACGACGGCACCGGGCAGCACCAGGCAGTCCCCGACCGGCCCCGGCAGCGCCGACGACGCCATCCGGCCGGTCACCAGGTCGCGACTGCCCTGCACGAACGCCGCGGGAGTTCCGAGGTCGAGCCAGTAGGTGTCATCCGGGTAACCCATGACCGCCGTGCCGGCGGCCAGCAGTCCCGGGAAGGTCTCCCGCTCGACCGAGACCGGTCGTCCCGTTGGGATCGTGTCGATGACGGACCGCCGGAACACGTAGCACCCGGCGTTGATCAGATTGGTGGGCGGGTCCGGGGTCTTCTCCAGGAAGGCGGTGACGCGACCATCGTCGTCGACGGGCACGACCCCGAAGGCACGCGGGTCCACCACCCGAGTCAGATGCAGGGTGACCGCCGCGCCGGTCACCGTGTGCCGCGCGACGAGGGCCTGGATGTCCAGACCGGCGAGGATGTCACCGTTGAAGATCACGACCGGATCGCCCGGTCCCCCGTGGAGCCGCTCGGCCACGTTGCGGATCGCACCGCCCGTGCCCATCGGCTCGGTCTCGGTGACGTACTCCAGCTGGAGTCCGTGCGCCGAGCCGTCCCCGAAGTACTCCTCGAAGACCTCCGCCCGGTACGAGGTGGCGAGCACCACCCGGTCGATTCCCGCGTCTCGCGCGCGAGCCAGCATGTGCGCGGTGACCGGCACCCCCGCGACCGGCAACATCGGCTTCGGCGCCGACATCGTGAGCGGTCGCAGGCGGGTCCCCTGACCGCCGACAAGCATCACTGCGTCCATGGGGCGTCAGTGTCGCAGAACACGCGGTGGACGCTGAAAACGGATCGGGGTCGGGACCATACGACGAACGGCATGCCATGGTTTCGACACGTTGTGTCGGACCGGGGTTCACCAAGCCGCCCGGATATTCCAAATATCTCGGACATCCAGGACATCCATGACTACCAGCGACTCGACTGTCGGCCATCGGCCGGCCGCGGCCCGCTCAGGCGCCCCGCGCGGCACCACCCCGGGGAAGCAGATCCGCAGAACGGGTCGCCTTCGCCCCCGCGCTGTCCCGGGCGAAGATCAGCGCGAGCAGCAGCCGGACCACGAGACCGACCCCGAGCAGCAGCCGCAGCGGCGCGCGCGCGTTGCCGGGGTACTGCCAGGACAGGTAGCGGAACATGCTGCGGTGATGAGCCAGCACCATCCGCCGTGACGACCGCTTCGTCGAGTGTCCGCCGAGATGCTCGACCACCGCGGACGGCACGTACACCGACTGCCAGGACGCCTCGCCGATGCGGCGGCCGAGGTCGACGTCCTCCATGAACATGAAGTAGGACTCGTCGAACCCGCCGACCGCCTCGAACGCCTCCCGGCACAGCAGCTGGCAGGAACCGGACAACCAGCCGGCGGTCATCTCCCGGGGGAGGCCCCGCTCCCGCCGATAGGAGGCCGTCCACGGGTTCGTCGGCCAACACCAGCCGAACAAGGCGTGCCCCACCCCGCGGCCGAGCGAGGGCAGGTCCCGGGCCGAGGGGTAGAGCGCCCCGTCCGGATTGATGATCCCCGGGCCGAAGGCCCCGCCCCCCGGCCAGCGGTCGGCCGCGGCAATCAGTTCGTCGACCGCACCGGGCGCGAAGGAGACGTCGGCATTGGAGATCACTAACCAGGGCCCGCGGGCTCCGGCGGCACCACGGTTGACCGCGGTGCCGTAGCCGAGGTTGCGACCCGGGCGCACCAAGCGCACCTCGGCCCGCTCGGCGGCCGCCGCCGTGCCCTCGTCGAGGTGCGGCGAGTTGTCCACCACGACGACCTCGTAGGGCCGCGTGGTCGCCTTCGCCAGCGAGTCGAGGAAGGCTCCGATCACCTCCCCGGACCGGAAGGTCACGACGACGACCCGGATCTCCGGATCCACACCCATGTCTCGCCCGCCCGTTCTCGCCCACCACCGGTCGCCCGACACATTCCCGTGACGACGCACGGCACCTTGTGCACCGAGGAGACGGTAGCGCGCCCTTTGCGGCGGTCCTCGCCCCGGGGCCGGGCCGACGGGCGCCTCAGTGCTCGGCGACCGCCCGCGCGTAGCTCGCGAGATGCGCCTCGGCGCTGGCCGCCCAGGTGAACTCCCGGGCCCGGGCGAGACCGGCCTGACCGAGTTGCCTGCGCCGCTCGGCGTCATCGAGCAGGGCGCCCATCTCCCGGGCGATCGAGCCGGCGTCCGGCTGAGTGTAGGCGACGGCGTCGCCGCCGACTTCCGGCAGCGACAGACGCGGCGTGGTGAGAACCGGGGCGCCGCAGGCCATCGCCTCCAGCACCGGCAGCCCGAAGCCCTCGCCGTGCGAGGGATACGCCACCAGTGACGAACCTCCCAGATAGCCCGGCAGGTCGGAGAAGCGCAGATAACCCGGCCGGATCACCCGCAGGTGGCTCGGCACCGAGGCGACGGCGGCATCGACGTCGTCGTCCCAGCCGGAGCCGCCGGCCAGGACGAGCGCGGGCGGCTCGTCCCGCCAGTGCACCGCCTCGGCCCAGCCCCGGATGAGGTTCGGCACGTTCTTGCGCGGCTCCAGCATCCCGAGGAACGCGACGTAGCGCGAGTCGCCGAGCCCGAGCCGGCGGCGCACCCGCCGCTTGTCCTCCTCGGTCGGCGGATGGAAGGTCGACGTGTCGACGCCGTGGTAGGCGACGTCGGTGGTCGTCGACTCCCCGTCGAGCACCCGCACCAGCTCGTCCCGGGTGGCCTTCGAGGGGACGATGATCCGGGCCGCCCGGCGCACCGCGGTACGCATAGCGGACCGGAAGAACGTGCCCTTCACCGCGGTGTGCATGTCGGGCTCGGTGAAGAAGGTGACGTCGTGAATCGTCACGCACACGGGCTGGTGCGCCCGCAACGGCATCGTGTAGTGCGGTGAATGGATGACATCGGCATTCACCTGTTCGGCGACCAGTGGCAGCCCGGTCTGTTCCCAGGCCAACCGCGCGGGCCGGTGGGCGATGGCCGCCGGCCCGGACAGGACGGTGGCGTGTGGGGCCATCCGGCTGTAGCGTTCCTCATCCGACCGTTGGCAGACGAGCGCCATGTCCGCGCCGGTCGCGCCCAGCGCCGCGACCAACCCGTCGACATAACGCCCTACGCCACCACGGTCGGCCGGGACCGAAGTGGCGTCGACGAGCACCCGGGGTCCCACGGCGCTCCCTCCCTGACGCGCCACCCGCGACGGGGTGGTCGCTTGCTTCACGGTGACCGCTTGCTTCTCAACGGGGGCAACACTACGCCCGCCCGTCGTCGGCGACGGACACAGCGGGGAAACCGCTGACTCGACGGTAGAGCGCCCACGTCGCCAGTGCTGCCCCTTTCCAGGTAAATGACCGGGCACGAAGACGTCCAGACTCCGACAGCCGCCCCCGCAGGTACGGATCGCCCATGACCTTCGCCACCGCGGCGCCCAGCGCGGCCGGGTCGTCCACCCCGACCACCACGGCGGCGTCCCCGCCGACCTCGACCAGCGCGGGGGCATCCGAGACGATGACCGGCACACCGTGCGCCATCGCCTCGACGACCGGCAGCCCGAATCCCTCCGACCGGCTCGGCGCGAGCAATACGCCCGCACGGGACAGGACCACGGCGAGATCCTCGTCACTGAGCCGCCCAAGGGTGCGCACCCGGTCCGCGCCCAGACCGTGCCTGGCCGCCGTCGCGCGCACGTCCAGCCCACCCCAGCCGGTCGCGCCGACGTGGACCAACGGCAGGCCCGGATCGTCCGGTCGTCGCAGCGCCGCGAGCGCGGTGTCGAGGCCCTTACGGGGTTCGAGCGTGGCGAGGGTGAGTAGATAACGCCCCGGAGGGGGTAGCCCCATCCGCGCGGCGCGGGCGTCGGCATCGGGCGGAACCCGGACCACGGCGTCGGCGACTCCCTCCCCGATCGCGTGCAGGCGATCTTCGGGGATCGGCAGATGCCGGGCGATCTCGGCCGCCACCGCGAGCGTCGGCACGACGATCGCGTCGGCGTGGCGTGCGGCCCGTTCGCCCATCAGCCGGTGCCACCGGACCCCGTGCGGGGTCAGGGTCTCGGGATGCGTCCAGGGAACGGCGTCGTGGATCGTCACGACGAGCTTCGGGCGCGGCCGGCGCCGGTCCAGGGCATCGCCCAGGGCCGGCGCGACGGTTCCGGAGGCCCAGGAAGCCAGCGACGGACGGGGCGGCACGCCGGAAAGTCCGGAAGGTGGATATGAGTCCACATAACCAGGGGAGCGCCGATAACCAGGAGAACGCCGGGGGCCAGGAGAACGCCGGGGGCCACCGGACCGTTGCCCGCACCGGGACCCGGTCCGGTCGTCGAGGCCGCGCAGGGCGTCCGCCACCGAACCGGTCACAAACCCCCTGGTGCCACCCGCGGGTGGCACCAGCAGGGTCGGAGCGTGAATGACGTCCACCCCCGTCGGAGCCGGACCCACGCCACGCGCCCAGGCCACGGCGAGTGCGCGGCGAGGCAGACCGAGCCGGAACGGACCGAGGACGCCGGGCAGGACGGCCGGACCGACCTCCCGGCGCCCGGCACACCACCCGGTCACCCGATCCTCGGGGGCGGCGGTGCGGGCGAGCGCCGCCGCGAGTTCGGCGGAGTAGCGCCCGGTCCCGCCGGGAACCGGCGCGAGCAGCTGCTCGACAAGGAAACCCACACGCACGGGTCACAGTCTGCCCCTGCCTCCTCCATCCCCGGACAGCCGGCCCGGTCCCCGGACAGCCGGGGTCGGCGGGTCGGCGGGTCAGCGGCCGCGGGCACGCAGGGCCGCGAGTGCCATCACGACGCAGGAGATCCCGCCGACCAGGTATCCCCAGCCCCGATGGCCGAAGAGCGCGAACCCGGCACCCGTCCCGGCCACGATCAGCCCGAACAGCAGCACTGTCAGGACGGCGGCGAGGATGCGCTGGTTGCGCAGGGAGGTGGGGGGCGCCGGCGGGCCCGTCCGCGGGTCGTGCTCCGGCTGCCGGCGCGGTTCACGGCCGGGGCCCGGGCGTGCCGACCGGCCGGCGGGCGCCATCGTTCAGCCCTCCCGTTTGCGGGCGTGGGTGAGTACGACGCTGCCCGCGGTGTCGGGAGCCCGCCGGTCCGACAGGGCGACGGCCGGCGAGAGCACGGCCGCGGCGTTCCATCCCGTCCTGCCGCCCTTGGCGGACAAAGTCAGGTAGAGCCGCTCGGCGCGTTCGCTGCGGAACATGTACGTCTGCCGGATGACCTCGAGCCCGACATCATCGAGCAGCTTGGCGAGATGGTCGCCGGAGTAGGTGTGCCTGACGTGGTAGCGCTCGCGGTGCCGGTCGAACAGGTCCGGCCAGGACGCCGCCCGGGTGAGGGCGTCGGCGGACATCACCAGGTCGCCACCCGGACGCAGCACCCGCGCCATCTCGGCAAGCGCGGCCGGACCATCGTCGAAGTGCTCGATGGCGCAGACCGACATGACGACATCGAACGTGGCCGCAGCGAACGGCAGCGCCAAGGCGTCCCCCTCGACGAGCCCGGGATGCCCGCGCAGCCGGCGACCGAACTGCAGCTTGTGCCGGGCGAGGTCGAGGCACACCGCCCGAGCCCCGCGACGGACGGCCTGGCCGGCCCAGTAGCCGTCACCGCCGGCCACGTCGAGCAGGGTGCGCCCGGCCAGTTCTCCCGCCCACGACAGCAGGGTGCCGACCTCCCGGCGACGCATGACATGTACCTGATGGCCCACGAAGGCGAGGGCGTCGTCCCGCACCAGGCTCACAGGTCGGCCCCTCCCGTCCGGTCAGCCCCGCCGATCCGGTCCGCCTTGCTCATTCCAGTCCGCCTTCCGAGTCCACGATTCACCCGTGGTCCACGACCCATGGATGGGCCGTGACCCATGGATGGGCCGTGACTCGCGTATGCGCCACGGCTCATGTACGCCCAAGCGCGCCCAACGTCAGATCAAGGTAACGCTCCCACGCCCCGTCGACGTCCGGCGGTATGACCTTCGAGCGCAAACCGGCGAGCACGCCGGGCTCGTAGAGCCGCCGCAGCGCCACCGCCAGCGCCTCCGCGTCGTCGGGCGGCACGAGTAGACCGTCCACCCCATCACGGACCGTGGTGGCGAGCGTTCCCACCGTGGTCGCCACGACCGGCACGCCGTGCAGGTGCGCGAGATCGACGTTCTGTGACGCCGTTCCGGCCCGGTAGGGAAGCACCAGGGCGTCGGCACCAGCGAACAGCGCGGGCACCTCCGCCGCGTCGACATAGCCCGACCGCAGGTCCACCCGGGTGGCCAGGCCGAGCTCCTCGACCAGCCGGGCGATCTCCCCCGTCCCGCCCCAGAACTCGCCGGCGACGGTGAGACGGACGTCCGCCGGCCCGCGGGCCAACGCCCGCAGCAGGACGTCCAGTCCCTTGTACGGCCGCACCAGCCCGAAGAACAGCAGGTTGCGCCGGGTGACGTCGGCGGATGGCCCACCGCGGCCGGCCACCGGCCCGGGCTGCGAGGACGACAGACCCGAGGACGACAGACCCGAGGACCACAGGTGCGTGGCCATCTCGGCCACCAGGACCGGAGCAGGGGTGAGGCGCGCGGCGAGCTCCGCCTGGGCCGGCGTGTGGACGAGAACAGCCGACGACCGGCGCAGCACCGCACTGGTCAGCGGTTCGTCCACGGCCCGGCGCTCGTGTGGCAGGACGTTGTGGCAGAGCGCGACGACCGTGGGACCCGCACCCCCGGAAGCCGCTCGCCCGGAACCCGCTCGCCCGGAAGCCGTGCCCCGGCCACGCGGCCCCCGGACCCGCAGTGCGCCGAGGACGCCCAGGTACGCCGGGGCCTGCACGGGAGTGACGACGACCAGGATCACCGCGTCGGCCTGCCGCCGCAGGCGCCTGCCGAGCCGGATCCATCCGTCCGGCCGGCGCCACGACAACGGGTAGCGGGTGACCTCGAACGGCTCCATCTCGGGCTCGGTGACGCGCTGCACGCCGGGATAGAGCCACGCGGGGTACTGCGCCGACCAGGACTCGACCGCCACCTCGTGGCCCCGCGCCGACAGCCGGTGCGCGAGCTCGGTGGTGTGCTGCGCGATCCCCCCCTTGTAGGGATGGGTCGGACCGACGATCGCGATGCGCACGCAGGTCAGGTGTCGCTGCGCGAGCGGGCCACCAGATCGCCGATCAACGCCAGCACGACGATCTGGAAGCCGACCAGAATCGCCAGCAGCGTCGACGTCGCCACATGGAAGTCGTAGCGGATCAGGTCCACGATCAACTTGACGAAACCCAAGCCCATGATCCACAGAGCGACCGGCATGAGAACCTTGATCGGATCGAAGTACATCACCATCCGCAGCACCTGAAGGATGTAACGCCGCGCGTCCCGGAAGGGATGGAACTTCGACGTTCCGGATCGTTTTGCGTAATCGATCGGGATGTAATCCACCGGATGCTGGTTCGACAGGAAGGACATCGTGATCGTGGTGACGCAGGAGAAACCCGGGGGCAGCAGCCGCAGATAGGGCAGGGAGACGTCCCGGCGGAAGGCGCGAAGCCCGGAGTTGAGGTCGGGAATCTTCATGCCGGACAGCCGCTGGGCGATCATCCGGATGAACCATTTCGCCGGCACCCGGGCCCACTTGTGAGTGCCCTCCTCGGTGCGGCGCGCCCCGACGACCTGGTCGACGTCGAGGTTGTCGTCCAGGTAACGGACGAACTCCGGGATGCGCTCGTTCGGGTACGTCATGTCGGCGTCGGTCCAGACGACGATCTTGCCGCGGGCCTCCTGGGTCCCGATCCGGCGGGCCGTGCCGGAACCACCGTTGCGGCGGAACGGCATCACCCGCATGCGCGGGAACCGCGGGGCCACCTCGCGCAGCACCGCGAGCGTGTTGTCGGTCGACTTGTCGTCGATCGCCAAGACCTCGTAGGAGTAACCGCTCGCGTCCATCGCGGCGGTGATGCGCTCGAGTTCGAGCAGCACATGGTCCTGCTCGTTGTAGCAGGGCAGCACGATGGTCACGTAGGGGGCGTCCGGACCGACGGCTGCGACGCCGTCCCCGGAAGCCGCCTGCACTGGGGTGCCGGCCTGCGGATGTTCAGGTCGATGGATGGCGCTGACACTCACGTCGGTGTGGCTCCCGGTCGTCGTTCCGGCCCAGCGGCGTCCCGGGCCGGCGTCCTGGCGGTCCGACGTCGTCGTTCCCGCTCCGATCGCCGGTCCGTGGCGGTGGTGCACGCTCCGTCGAGGGCTCGCGCACGACTCTAGGGTGGCACGCCCGACCCGGCGAGCCGACAGCCGGGCGGTCCGGCCACCGGGGCAGCGCCTACTGTTGCTCCGTGGGTGCGTTCAGAAGTGATCTTCGGGAGTATGTGCGGCACGTTCGTTCGCTGCGGGCGGCGCAGGAGACCTCGGCCCGCTCGTTCGTGGCCGGGCTGCGTTACCCGCTCGCATACAGGCAACCGATCTGGACCGGTTCCCCCACCGTGATCGAAGGCCGGGAGCGCATCGAGTTCGCCGAGGGCGCGACGCTGCGGGTGGGGCTCGGCGCGTTCGGGCTGTCGACCCGACGCGATACCTCGATCATCCGGGTGCATCCCGAGGGCCGCCTGCGCTGCGAAGGTGTCGTGTCGCTGCAGCGGGGCGTGCGGATCGTCGTCGACTCGGGCGTGCTGGAACTCGGCCCCGGGGCGAACATCAACGGGTTCGCCAAGATCCTCGTACGCGAACGCGTCTCGATCGGCGCCTGCTGCAACGTCTCGTGGGACACCCAGCTACTCGACAACGACTTCCACCCGATGGTCGTCGACGGCGTGGAGCAGCCGATGAGCGGGCCGATCGTGCTGGAGGACCGGGCCTGGATCGGCGCGGGGGCCATCGTGCTCAAGGGCGTGACGATCGGCGAGAGCGCCGTCGTCGCCGCGGGCTCGGTGGTGACCCGGGACGTGCCGCCCAAAGCCGTCGCCGCCGGATCCCCCGCGAAGATCGTCGGCCACATCGACTCCTGGCGCTGATCCGGCGTCCGGATCACGCGCTCCGGACGCCGGGCCTCGGACGCCAGGGTGGGAAGCCGGACGTCGGGGGCAGTCGGACGTCAAAGGCGGCCTCGGCTGTCCGCGTGCCACGCGGACACCTCCGCGGCCACGCCTAAAAACCGGAATCTTCGCCTCGCCGAAATCCGACAGATCCTGCTATCCGGCGGACTTCGCAGCCGGATAGCCGAGGACATCCGTATCGACCTCCCGATTCAATGACGGTGAACCGGCCCTCGGACGGTCAGGATGATGGTTGCGGGCTGCGACGTTGACGGTCCGGGAACACTGACGGTCCGGGAACACCGCGACAACGGTCTGGACACCCGCCCGGGAGCACCCTCACCACCGTGCGCGACCAGGGCTGAGGGGAGGAGGGCACCCATGACGTCGACGGGGAATCGGGGGTCCGTAGCATGACTCCACCTTCGTCCGATGGGACTCTGCCACTCGTGGGTGACTCTGTGGATTCGACCGCAACGGCCCGCGCCGACGCCGAGGCCGGCGGAGACGTGTTCCCGATGGGGACGCGCTTCCGGCCGTGGGGGATTCTCCGCACCATCCCCGCGGCCATCTGGGTGATCACTCTGCTCTTCACCGCGCTGCTGGCCGGCTGGTCGGTGATGATGCCGCAGTACCATGCGCCCGACGAACCAAACCACGTGGACGCTGTGATGCGGCTCGTCGAGGGCGAGGGCTGGCCGCATCCGGGCCATGCGATCGTGACGCAGGGCGGCGTGGGGGCGATCATGGCTGCCCCCTACGGATCCGAGGAGCGGCCCCGCGACCTGTCCGCCGGCCCGTTCACCGCAGCCGACGCCGTCCCCCGCCACGATCGTCCCAGCTGGGAGGAGTTGGACCGGACACCGGCGCCGGAGGATAGCATCCAACAGCTCGTGCAGCATCCCCCGCTGTACTACTGGGTTGACGCCATGATTCTCAAGGCTGTCCCCGGCGGTGGCGACCACCTGCGCTGGGACGAGATCATCGGGATCCTGCGCCTGATCAGCGTGGCAATGGTCGCGCCGTTGCCGTTGCTCGCCTGGGCCGGGGCGAACCGGCTCAGCGGTGGCAGCCGGGTGGCGGGGATCTGTGCCGCCCTGGTACCGCTCGGGATCCCCCAGCTCACCCACATCGGATCCAGCGTCAACAACGACAACCTGCTGGTTCTGACCAGCGGCCTGGCCACGGTCTCGATCGTCTACGTGCTGCGCGGGGACACCTCCCTACGCACCGCGGCCTGGACGGGGGTCTTCGTCGGCCTCGCCCTGATGACGAAGTCACTGGCGATCACGCTGGTCCCCATGGCGGCGCTGGCCTACCTCGTCGCCTGGGGCCGGGCCCGACGCGACGCCCGGGCTGCGTGGGCGCGGGGACCAGCGGTCGCCGTGGCAGCAACCGGACCAGCCGCCATCGCCCCTTACCCGGCCACCCCTTACC
>NZ_CDXDOS010000091.1:0-12461 GCF_978021245.1 Frankia sp. CoBUL1 | reverse complement strand
GATCACGACGGACCCGCGCCTTAACTCGCCTCACCGACAGCACCCGACCGGCAACGCCGGCCGGGCATTCGGCGAGCCCTCCCACGACATCACCGAACACTTACCACCAAGGAAGGGATTTAGGAAAGCTAACTTTGAAAAGGCTCAGTGATAGGCTTCAGGTCGCCGAGGAAAATTTCCAATTCGTGCAGTGCGGCCAGAGCCGTCGCCAGCCCGACGGCGAGCCGGTAGGTGTCTGGTCCGGACAACGCTGCGCCGCCGGCGACGGTTGCGGCGAGAATCGGAGCGTCGATGAACTCCGCGACGACGTATGGGGGGCGAGCGCCCGTGTCGAGGTCGAGGATGGCGGCGAGGCAGGACGGCGCCAACCGGCGGATGTTGTCGAGGTCGACGCGCAGGCGCCGACGGAACTCTGCGTCCCGCCCGAAGGGCGCAGTAATCGTCTTGACGAGGACCGGACGCGCCTCGCCGTTACGTGCAAGAAACACTGGTCCTGTCCTGGCGTCGACCAGCTTCCGTTCAACTGTATACGGACCGATAGTCTGGAGATCAGCCCCGGTGAGCCCAGGAAGGTTGCGCCGGGATATCGCCATACGACGAAACCTCCTACGACTGCACAAACCGGCCGTGCCGGCACGGCGGCGGATCTGGTCGACAAATTCATGTTATCGGCGCGAGCCATGGGCCGGGCGCCCCCTTGTGGTGGTCGAACACCCACACCCGCGCCATCCCGCCTAATGTTGGCGGGAGGCCGGATGCCCGCCGACGGGCGTGCCGGCCGGCGCCGTGGACGATCAGGCGTTCGTCGGCCGAGCGAAGGGCTGCAACCGGGTGACGAGTCCGCGGACCTCGGCCCCGGCCGCCGCCAGGGTCTCCTCGGCGGAGCTGCGGCTGCTGCCCTCCAGCAGGACGTCCAACGCGATCAGCCGCTCCGCGATCTCCGTCATCAGATCAAAGTCGCGAACACGCTGGTGGACCAGTTCGGCCAGCCGCTCGTTCTTCTCGAACAGCTCGACGAAGACGCTGACCTTGGCCCGGAGCAACCAGGGGTCGAAAGGCTTCGCGATGTAGTCGACCGCGCCGACAGCGTAGCCGCGGAACGCGTGATGCGGCTCGCGGTCGATCGCCGTCAGAAAGATGATCGGAGTGTCTCGGGTACGCCCCCGCTGCTTGATCCGGTGCGCTGTCTCGAAACCGTCCATCCCCGGCATCTGGACGTCCAGCAGGATCACCGCGAAGTCGTCCACCAGAAGACGCTTGAGAGCTTCCTCACCCGACGACGCCGTGACGAGATCCTGATCCAGCGAGGCGAGAATCGCCTCCAGGGCCATCAGATTGTCCGCTCGATCGTCGACCAGCAGGATCTTGCTGCGGGGCCGTTCCGTGCTCGGCCCACCTTCGCCGTCGACGGAACCGCCGGTCCGCTCGGTCACCCGCCTGCCTCCTCCTTCGCGATCGCCCTGCCGACCCGTGGTGGGCGTCGCCACCCCTACACGATCACTGATCGCTCCCGGCGGCATCTCGCCGCCCCACCGATAGCCACCCGAATGCGCACCATACGCGATCTGATCAATACAGATACGACCGCATCACCCCGAGGAGGTGCTCCAGATCCACGGGCTTGGTGATGTAGTCGGTGGCTCCGGCGGTGATGCTCTTCTCCCGATCTCCCGGCATGGCCTTGGCGGTCAGCACCAGGATCGGCAGATCCGCGAACGCCGGCATGTCACGGATCATCGAAGTCGTTTCGTTGCCGTCCATGCCCGGCAACATCACATCCATCAGCACGAGGTGCACGGGCGGGGTGTCCTGCTGCAGCATACGGATCGCATCATGACCGTTGTCGGCGTAGAGGACCCGCATTCCGTACATCTCCAGCGCGCTGGTGAGCGCGAAGACGTTGCGGACGTCGTCGTCGACGACCAGCACCGTGGTGCCGACCAGGGGATCGGATCCTTCCGATCCCTCGGTCAGCGGGCGGCTGGCGGACTCGGCGGACTCGGTGGACTCGGTGGACTCGGTGGACTCGGTGAGGAACGGAGTCCCCACCGTGACGGGCTCGCTCGGCCGCCAGCCCGACGTGAAGGCCGCCGAGCCCTCCGCCGGTCCGCTGGCCGCGGCGGACCAGTGGGCGCCGCCGATCCCACCCGCGTCCCCGTGCCCGGCGGTTCCCCCCGCGCCGGGCCCGGAACGGGTCGGGGACGAAGACGGGGACGAGGACGGGGACGCGAGTGCCGCCGTGCCGAACCGGTCGGCGTCGGGGCTCTGCCATCCGTTCGCGGGCCCGGCATCGCGGCCGGCGGACGGTGCGGGTCCGCCACCCGGTCCCGCGTCCACTCCCTCACCCGACCGCCGCCCGAGGTACTGACCCGACGGATCGACGATCATGAGAACGTTGTCTGGCTCGCCCGGCGTGACCCCAAAGGGCGGCGTCTGCGCCGGCGGGGCCGACGGCAGGTAGAGGGTGAAGGTGCTCCCACGGCCGACCACGCTGGAGACCGCGATGGCCCCGCCCAGCAGGCGGGCGATCTCCTTGCTGATCGACAGGCCGAGCCCGGTGCCGCCGTAGCGACGCGACGTCGTGCCGTCCGCCTGCTGGAACGCCTCGAAGATCATCCGAAGCTTCTCGACGGCGACCCCGATTCCGGTGTCGGTGACCGCGAACGACAACACCGTGCCCGCGGAACACAGGCTCGGCGAGAGGAAGGGCAGATCCGGCCGGGCGACGGTGACGTCCAGCCGGACGGTGCCGGTGTCGGTGAATTTCACCGCGTTCGACAGGAGGTTCTTCAGCACCTGCTGGAGGCGCTGCTCGTCGGTGACGAACTCGGCCGGCACGTCGGGAGCAAGGTTGACCTGGAATGACAGGCCCTTCTCCTCCGCCACGGGGCCGAAGACCCCGGCGACCGCGTCGCAGAGCGCCGCCGTGCGCACGGTGGTCGCATCGACGTTCATCTTGCCGGCCTCGACCTTCGACAGGTCCAGGATGTCGTTGATCAATTCGAGCAGCTCGGAACCGGCGGAGTGGATCGTCTCGGCGAAGTCGATCTGCTTGCGGGAGAGGTTACGGTCCGGGTTGTCGGCCAGCAGCTTGGCGAGGATGAGCAGACTGTTGAGCGGCGTGCGCAGCTCGTGGCTCATGTTCGCCAGGAACTCCGACTTGTACTGCGACGACAGCGCCAGCTGCTCGGCCTTCTCCTCCAACCCGATGCGGGCCAGCTCGATCTCGTGGTTCTTCTCCTCGAGCAGCGCCGCCTTCTCCTCCAGCTCGTTATTCGTCCGCTGCAGCTCGACCGACTGCGAACGCAGCTCCTGGGTGAGCCGCTGGGACTGGGCCAGCAGCTCCTCCGTCCGCGCGTTCGCCATGATCGTGTTCAGCACCACCCCGATGGTGTCGACGAGCTGGTCGACCAGGGTGAGGTGCAGCTCGGAGAACGGCGAGAACGAGGCCAGCTCGATGACGCCTAGCACCTGGTTCTCGAACACGACCGGCACGACGACCAGGTCGCACGGCGGCGCCTCACCGAGTCCGCTGCGGATGTTGAGGTAGCCGGTTGGTACGTGCTCGACTCGGATACGGTCGCGTTCCAGGGCCGCCTGCCCGATGAGTCCCTCGCCGAACAGGAAGGTGCCGTCCGAGCGGCGCCGGGGCACCGAGCCGTAGCCGGCGACGTAGCGCAGCTTGTCACCCTCGATGAAGTCGAGCAGGTAGACCGTGCCCTGCTGGGCGTTGACCGCGGGTGTCATCTCACTGATGATCATCTGGCAGACCGCGTAGAGATCGCGCTGGCCCTGCATCTTGCTGCCGATCCGGGCCAGGTTGGACTTCAGCCAGTCCTGCTGGGCGTTGACCTCGGTGGTCTCGCGCAGTCGCGCGATCATCTGGTTGATGTTGTCCTTGAGCTCGGCGACCTCGCCCTCGGCCTCCACCGAGATGGACCGGGTCAGGTCACCGCGGGTCACCGCGGTGGAGACGTCGCCGATCGCCCGCAGCTGGATGGTCAGCGTGGACGCCAGCTGGTTGACGTTGTCGGTGAGGTCCTTCCACGTTCCGGCGACTCCGGCTACGGTGGCCTGACCACCGAGCTTGCCCTCGACGCCAACCTCCCGGCCCACCCGGGTGATCTCCGCGGCGAACGAGGAGAGCTGGTCGACCATCGTGTTGACGGTGTCCTTCAGCTCGGCGATCTCACCCTGCGCGGTCACGGTGATCTTCTGCGACAGGTCGCCGCGGGCCACCGCCGTGGTCACCAGCGCGATGTTGCGGACCTGACTGGTCAGGTTGCCCGCCATCGAGTTCACCGACTCCGTCAGATCCCGCCACACCCCCGACACCCCGCGCACATGCGCCTGCCCGCCCAGGTTGCCCTCGGTGCCCACCTCGCGGGCGACCCGGGTCACCTCGTCCGCAAACGACGACAACTGGTCCACCATCGTGTTCAGGGTGTCCTTGAGCTCCAGGATCTCACCCTGGGCCGCCACGGTGATCTTCTGCGACAGGTCGCCGCGGGCGACGGCGGTGGCGACGAGCGCGATGTTGCGGACCTGGCTGGTCAGGTTGCCCGCCATCGAGTTCACCGACTCCGTCAGATCCCGCCACACCCCCGACACGGCCCGCACGTGCGCCTGCCCGCCCAGGTTGCCCTCCGTGCCCACCTCCCAGGCGACCCGGGTCACCTCGTCCGCAAACGACGACAACTGGTCCACCATCGTGTTCAGGGTGTGCGCGAGGCCCGCAACCTCGCCCCGGGCGTCGACGGTGATCTGCCGGGTGAGGTCGCCGCGGGCCACGGCCGCCGCGACCTCGGCGATGCTGCGAACCTGGGTGGTGAGGTTGCCGGCCATGACGTTGACCGAGTCGGTCAGGTCGCGCCAGACCCCGGAAACGCCCTTGACCTGCGCCTGGCCGCCTAGCTTGCCCTCGGTGCCGACCTCCTTGGCCATCCGGGTGACCTCGTCGGCGAACGCGGAGAGCTGGTCGACCATCGTGTTGACGGTCGACTTCAGTTCGTGGATCTCACCGCGGGCGTCCACCGTGATCTTCTGGCTCAGATCACCCTGCGCAACCGCGGTGGTGACCTGAGCGATGTTACGGACCTGGCTGGTCAGGTTGCCCGCCATCGAGTTCACCGACTCGGTGAGGTCCCGCCACACCCCCGAGACGCCCTTGACCTTGGCCTGCCCGTCCAGGTTGCCCTCGGTGCCCACCTCACGGGCGACCCGGGTCACCTCGTCCGCAAACGACGACAACTGGTCCACCATCGTGTTCACCGTGGTGCCGATCCGCAGGAACTCCCCGCGCACCGGCTGGCCGGCGATCTCCAACGCCATGTGCTGGGACAGGTCCCCCTCGGCCACCGCCGCTATGACCCGCGCCACCTCGTGGGTCGGCCGGGCCAGGTCGTCGATGAGGGAGTTCACCGCCTGCGTCATGTCGGACCAGCCGCCGGGGTTGCCCAGGTCCTCCATCCGCAGGGTGAGACGGCCGTCACGGCGGATCACCTTACTGACCCGGGCCAGCTCACGCGCGTGGCGCTCCTGGATGGCGGCCAGCTCGTCGAACTTGCGCACCACGTCACCGGCGTAGCCGTCCCGCGCCGCGAGGCGGGTCGAGAAGTCGCCCTCGCACAGGCGGGTCAGCCCGTGCAGGAGATCCGCGATCAGCTCGTCGGCGGCCCGCGACGCCCGAGCGTCGTCCACGGGAAGGGATGCATGGGGCACGATGGTCGCGGTAGCGTCACCGCCTGGTGCATCCAGATCATGACGAGCCGAGGGTTGCGGGTCGTATGCGGGGCTCATTGGTCTCCTACCTGAGCTCAGTCGACACGAGCGTCTCGGGTCCCGGGCCGGGCGGAGGGCCCGGGACAAGGGCGGTCTCCCACGGGCACCGGCGTGGGGCGGCGTCGGTGGACAGGTGACACCAGCCGCCAGTATCCGCCTCACGATGGACAACGCAGGAGAGACTGAGTACATGTATGGCGCAGCAGGGGGTGGAACGATGCCTGCGCGCGCCATCGCGTTGCCGCCGACGCCCGACTCCCCCCGGGCCGCCCGGCGCTTCCTGCTCGAGGCGTTGCACGGGCAGCTGGACGACGACCTGCTGGACTCCGCGCTTCTGCTCGTCACCGAGCTGGTCACCAATGTCGTCGTGCACGCGGGCACCTCGGCCACCGTGGAGGTGCGCGCGGACGGTGACGGCGTGCGGGTCGGGGTCACCGACCGGCATCCGGTCCGCATCGGCATGGCCCGGGTAAAGAAGGTCGAGGACGCCGACTTCGGCATCGACGGGCTGCGCGAGGACGGCCGCGGCCTCGCCCTCGTCGACGCGCTCGCGACGAGCTGGGGGACCGAGCACGGCCGCGGTGGCAAGACCGTCTGGTTCCGCCTGGAAACCGCCGGCGACGGCTCGCCCACCGCGGCTGTGACCAGTCCCGCTGTGGCTGTGACCTGTCCCACGCCCCGCCCGGTACCGGCCCCCGTGGTACCGGCGCCGCGTCCGGTCCGGCTGATAGCCCGGGACACCGCCCGTGCCCTAACCGCCGAGGGCGAGGTCAGTGAGCTGCTCGCGCAGCTGGTGGACGCGCTCGCGGTAACCGCCGGGCTGGTGCGGCGTCCCGGGCGCGACGGCGGCCGGTCGGAGACCGTGGCCACGCTCGGGGCCGTCGGCCCGGTCACCGAGGCGCTCTTGTTCCCGCTGGATCCGACGCAGGAGAGCCTCGGCGAACTGCTGCTCTGGCCGGCGGCCGGCGGCCGCCCGAGTGGTTCGGGCGGCACCGGCGATTCGGGCGGCAGCAGCGATTCGGGCGGAGCGGGTGTCCCCGGTGACGTCCGCCGGTTGGATGCCGCCGCGGCGGCCGGGCTGGACCTGGAACGCATCCGCCTGACGACCCGATGGATGGCCCTGGCCCTCGGCGGCGGCGACATGCGACGCGCCGAGGAGCGCCGCATCGGGATGCTGTCCTTCCTCGCCGAGGCGTCCGATCTGCTGGCGGGCAGCCTGGACCTGAGCCGCTCGCTGGCGCTGCTCGCGCGGTTGCCGGTCCCGCGGCTGGCCCAGTGGTGCGCGGTGTACCTGCACCGGGAGAACGCCGATCCCGCCCTGTGGGCGGCGGCACACGCGGAGGAGAACGCGGCGGGCGCCCTCACCGCTGCCGCGGTCGACCCGGACGGCCCGTTGATGGCGGCGGTGCGCTCCGCGAGCGGAGACCGAGTGCGTTCACTGACCGCGCTCGGCGGACCGGCGCTCGTGATGGTGCTGCGGGCCCGGCGGCGGGTACTCGGGGTGCTCGCGCTCGGCCGCCCCGAGGGCAACGCCTTCGCCGCGGACGAGATCGATCTGCTCGCCGACCTCGCGCGCCGAGCCGCCTTCGCGGTCGACAACGCCCGGCTCTACAGCCGGCAGGTGGAACTGGCCGGCACGCTCCAGGCGGGTCTGCGCCCACCGGAGCTGCCGATGATCGAGGGACTGGATCTCGGTTCCGCCTACGGCGCCGCGCAGTCGGCGGGTCTCGACGTCGGCGGCGACTTCTTCGACCTGCTGTGGGGTCCGCTCGGCTGGACGATCGCCATCGGCGACGTCTGTGGCAAGGGTGCAGAGGCCGCCACCGTGACCGGGGTGGCCCGCGCCGTCCTGCGGCTGCTGACGGGCCGGGGTACGGAGCTCGGCGAGGTGCTGCTCGAGTTGAACCGGACCCTGCGCGACGCCGCGTCGTCTCATCCGAACGGGCAGAGTCGGTTCTGCACCCTGGCCGCCGCCACGATCATGGCGCCGGCCGGCGGACCCGCGGAGGGCGAGCCCACCGAAACCGACACCAGCACCAGCACCAGCACCAGCACCAGCACCAGCACCAGCACCAGCACCAGCACCAGCACCAGCACCAGGATCCGACTGCGGCTGTTCCTCGCCGGCCATCCCCAGCCGGTGGTGCTGCACGCCGACGGGCGCGCCTCGCTCGTCGGTCGCCCGGGAACCCTGCTCGGCGTCCTCGACGACGACGAGGTCTCGTTTCCGGGGTTCGAGATCGTCCTGCGCCCGGGCGATTCACTGGTCTTCTACACCGACGGGGTCATCGAGGCCCGCAATGGCGGGAAGCTGCTCGGCGAGGACCGGCTCCTCGACGCGATCGGGGGATGCGCAGGCCTGTCAGCGCAGGGGATCGCGGATCGCGTCCTGGCCGCCGCCGAGCGGTTTGCCGGCGGCAACCTGCGCGACGATGTCGCGATCCTCGTGGCGCGCGTGCCCGGCTGACCGGCATGACGGACGCTTCGGGGTACCTTCGAGACGCCTGCGGGCGTCCTGCGGACCCCGCGGGCACGAAGGCCCCGGGCCCTGCGGGCACGAAGGCCCACGGAAAGGAGGCGCCACCGGCGCCGCGCCGGATGCCAGATCGGCATAGCCTCAAGAGGTGCGATCCGGAAACAGAGACTTCAATCCCCACCCAGTGGGTAGAGCCACCTCGATATCCTCGCACAGGCTTGGTGGTCGATGAGCGCGTCTTCGGTCCCGATGGATGTGGTATGGCAGGCAACGTCCAGTTGCCCACCCGCAACCCACATACTCGCCGAGCTCCCCTATCTGCCCTCCGCCGTCCCGCAGGCCCGCAGGGTGCTCCGCGAGGGCATCCGGCTGGCGGACCTTCCCGAGGACCTGCGCGGCACCGCCGAGCTGCTCGTCAGCGAGCTCGTGACGAACGCGGTCAAATACGGGCAGCCGCCGCTGTGGCTGCTTATCGAGATACGGCCCGGTCTGATCCACGCGTCCGTGTCGGACACCTCGACGGTTCTGCCGCAGCGGCGTGAGGCCGCGCCGGACGCCGAGGGCGGTCGCGGCCTGCTGGTTCTCGACACGTTGGCGGGCAGCTGGGGGACGGTGGCGGTCGAGTCAGGGAAGTACCTGTGGTTCGACCTGCCCGTGCCGGTTCCGCCGGCGCCGGTGGTGGGTCGGCGGTCCGCCTCCGTCCCCGAAGCCGACGGCGCGGCCTCCCCGGGCGCCGGGAGCTCCTCGCTGCCCGAGGGGCCGTCGTCCGCCGACGGGTCGTCACCCACCGAACCCACCGCTGTGACCCGCTCCGCCCCGGCTGCCCGGTACTCCCCACCGATCCGTCCCGCGCCACGTCCCCCGTCCGCCTCCGCATCGGCCCTGCTGTCGTCCGCCTTCGGAATGTCCCCCTTCCCGGTCCTGTCGAGGCGGTCGGGATCGGACCGTGCCGGATCAGGCCGCACCGGAGCGGCGCGCGCGGGTTGAGAGGCGGCCCGGCCAAACAACGCCAAGGCGGCCGTCACGATCATCACCAAAGGCCCCTGACGCCGTCACGCCCGGCCCTCCCCCTCCCCCCAGCGGATGGGCCCGGCATGGTTGGCGAATCACCCGATCATTGGCTCAGCGGGTCAGCGGGTCAGCGGGTCAGCGCAGAGGGTCTGTGACGCCGGTGACAAAAGGGCGTGCGCTACTTGAAAAGCAATGCGGAACCAGATCGTGACGTCGCGATCGTCTCGCCCCGCCGCGGGCCACGTCCCGTCAGACGACGGACGTCCATCCCTGCCCGACGACGCACCGCCAGATGCGGCCACCCGAACCGGTCGAGCCCCCGATGACGAGCTGGCCCGTGGTCACGCAGTCGGCGGGCTGCGGATCGGTGACGCTGATCCGCACCCAGGGATGCAGGATGTCGTTGCCCTGGTGGACGTTGAAGTTGTCCCCGAACACGCCGGCGCCGCCGGCCTTGTTGACGGCGAAAATGGGTTGGTTCAGATGGTCGTAGACGATGAACAGCTGGCCGTTGGGCCCGCCCGTCGACTGGATACGAAGCCCCTCGGCGCTCTGGTTGGTCGCCCGGAACACCCAGGGGTTGCCGGTGAAACCGCTCTGCGCGTAGGCGTAGCCACCGCCGCCGAGCAGCCCGCCGACAAGGGTCGCCGCGCCGAGCACGCTGATGGTCCTGAGACGATGTAGGTACGAAAACATGGGTCTTCTCCCCGATCGATACTCCCGGCCGTGTCCTGATGTGACTCCCGATCGGCAGTCACGGCTGATCTGATAGAAATGCCACTATAGATTGCTAGTTATCTATTCATTGTGACAGAAGTCCTACTTTTGACCAGCCGAATGGGCCAGAACCACGACACATCGGCCCCGCCGTCCGTAATGTCCCGTTTGGGCGCCAGGACGATGAACGCTGCTTATCGCCTCATCAACAGATTGTCAATAACCCGAAAAATGCGACTTGGATTAATATTTTCTAGAATGTCAGAAATAACTGCCATGGCGGCTGGAGCGATGAGCTTGAACCTGGTGCTACCTGGTACTGAAGGAACATTCCTCTCCCGGGTATCCGATCAGCTCGACCGATCGGTGGGGAACGGAGCATGCCGCGTTCCCCGAAGCTCGACGCGCCGGGCCCGGGGGTGGCCGAGGAAATCCGGCAGCGCGAACTCGTATCCGTACGCACCCGCCATGGGGAAGACGACGACGTCCCCCGGCCGCACCCGATCGACCGTGATGTCACGGACGAGGGTGTCCTCCGGCGTGCACAGCTCCCCGACCACCGTCACCGGACGACCTTCGACCACCGCCTCCCGCGTGTGCTCCGGCTCCGGCCCACCGTTCCGGCCCGATCTCTCCACGACGGCGAAGTTATGGACAATCTCCCACGATGTCGGCAGCGCGAAATGATGAATTCCGCCACGCAGAATCACGAATTCCGTCCCGTAGGAATGTTTGACGTCGATCACCTCGGCGGCGTACCAGCCGGAGTCGGCCACCAGCATCCGCCCCGGCTCGAAGATTACCCGAGTTCCGTCCGGCACCGGCAGCGAACTCAGTCCCTCACCAAATCGGATTAGGTCAAAGGGCCGGTCACCGCGCCGGTCCGGTTCGAACGGAACCCCGAATCCACCGCCCACGTCGACCATCCGCAGCTCGATCCCGGCCACGGCAGCCGTCCGGACGGCGAAATCGAGACACCACCGGACGTAGCCCAGATGGGCGGCGGCATCGAGATTTCCGGACACTGCGTGGACATGGAATCCGACGATGTCGATATGGGCCAGATCCGCCGCGAGTTCGAGCGCGGCGGGGACCTCCGTTTCGGGGATGCCAAACGCACTCGGCCGACCGCCCATTTGGAGGGAGCCTGCCAGGCCCACCTGGGCCGGGTTGACGCGCACCGCCGCCCGCACCCGACGGCCGAGCCGGGCCGCGACGGCGTCCAGGCGGCGCAGTTCACCGAAGCTCTCGACGTTGACGACGTCGACGTCGGCCGAGACCAGCGCGGTAAGCAGGGTCATCGACTTTCCCGGTCCGGAGGCGACCAGGTGGGGACGTCGGGCAGGGTCGACCCGGCCGTACGCTGCCTGCGCCAAGCATACCTCGTGCGCGGAGGAGACCTCGAAACCGTCGATGCCCCGACCGCCCGCGCCGGTCCTGGCCCCGGTCGGGGCGCCGGTCGGGGTGGCGCCCGGGCTGAAGTCACTCCGTTCCCGCCCCGACCGAGGGATGTCCGGACCGGTCCCACGCAACAGGGCGTCGAGTATCGGCGGAAAGCTGTTGGCCTTGACCGCGTAGCAGACCTCCGCCCACATGGGCAGGCAGGCCCGCAGCGCCGCGGCGTTCCGCGCGGCCGCCGCCGGGTCGTAAAAGTAGGCGCTGACCTCTCCGGCGCCGGCCGGCCAGGCACGCACCGCGGTCAACACCAGGCGGGGGAGGCTTTCGGCGGGCAGGGCGCGCAGCGGCGCGGCCGAGGGCGGCAGGTCCACCAGATCGACTCCTTACTCCAATCAGTCGTCCGAGACTCCATCAGTTGTCCGAGTTCAGCCGCGTCCCTCGCCAGGGACAGGACAACCCACTCTGCCGCCTGGCGCACAGCCGCCAGGCGCACAGCCGCCAGGCGCACAGGAGCGATGGCGTGTGCCGCGGGCTGCCGAGTGCGGACGCATGGTCCAGACGGGTGGTCCAGACAGTGGTCTCGGATGGGTGGTCTCCACCTGGACCCGACGCTGTCGGTTAGCCCGATGGTGGGGCGACGAAACACGGATCGGATCCGCAAACGGTGCCTGATACATCACACGGACCGCATCCGGCTTCCGTGCCGCCGGACGGTCGCGGGACGTTCGTCACCGCCATAACCGGTTGTCTGATTCGGATCAACGGGCGTGTAGTGGACATGCCGCAAACACCACAGCCTGAGGCCGATGTTTCTGCCGCAACCCGACTCCCCCGGACGGACTATGAAGAGACCACCACGTCTGCTTGGCACCACCATAACCTTGCGCGGAGCAACCATGGTGCGACTGGCTTAAGTTAGGCTTCCCTCAATCAGCCTGCGCGAAGGGAGTCGCCCGCGATGACGGTTTCCGCTCGTGACGCCGCCGGCGGCTCAGCCGGCCGCACGGCGCCCCCCGCGACCGTGCCTTCCGTAACCACGAGAGCCACGACGACGCCCCCTGCGACCACGCCCCCTGCG
>NZ_CDXDOS010000090.1:9725-12892 GCF_978021245.1 Frankia sp. CoBUL1 | reverse complement strand
CCGTCACACCACGCGACCTTCGCGCAGCCCTGGGGCCCGGGCTCGGGTTCCGGCGTGGAAACCGACCTGTTCGACGGAGTGGCGACGCGCTGATGCCGGAACGGACCGCGAACGGACCGCGGGAGGGAATCCTGATGTACACCGGGAACATCATGTACGCCAGGGTCGGGGACCGCCTCGTCGTGCGTAATTCGGCAACAGGTCGTACCGAGCGCCACGGTGTGATACTCAAGATTCGCGGCGAGAGCGGCCGAGCGCCGTTCATCGTCCGGTGGGACGACGGCCGCGAATCGTGGTACATCCCGGCCGCCTACGAATCGGTCGAGCTACGTCCCAGCCGCGACCGGCGGCCCGGCTGAGGACCCCCTCGGGTGGAGGGGTGCCGCCTACTGATCATTGCCGGCGGGCGGCACCCGGCGTCACCCCCGGACCCTATTTCCCGGAGTAGAGCTGTTTATAGCGGGCGCCCGCCTGCCGGTTCAGGTAGAGACACGTGGCGCTGAGCGGTCGGTACAGGTTCGAACCGACGTTGTTCGGGTCGCAGTTGTTGAAGTAGTACTCGTAGGCCAGCCCCTTGCCGGCATGGGCCACGAACCAGTCGTACATCCACTGGATGTAATTGGCGTTGTCACCGCCACCGTTGTTGCCGCTGGTACTCACCACCCCCCATTCGCCGACGCCGAAGAGCTTGTTGTGCGCGCGGGCGAAGTTGAACCAGTAGTTCAGCCCACCGGGGGCGTTGGCCTGGGCGTCGAACTCGGCCTTTGTCCGGGACGGCGGCCAGTGGTCGTACGCGTCGAGGCCGACCCCGTCCACCCAGGCGTCGCCCGGATACATGTCCATCGGGTTGTGACTCGGCGGGTTCTGCGAGTAGTGAGCGTTGAGGCACCAGCACAGGGTGGGGTCCGGCTCCGCGGTCGAGTTGATGGCGTCCGCGACGTGGCGCCAGCAGTTGACGTAGTCCTTGGGGTTGGTGGCGGACCATTCGTACCAGTCGCCGTTGCCCTCCCAGGCGATTCGCAGGTAGGAGTTCTGCCGGCCGTAGGCGTTCAGTACGCGGCCGAAGGTCTTCCAGTACTCGTCGTAGGCCCCGGTGGCGCAGGTCGCGTTGCTGGCACCGATGTGCTCCGGGAAGGGGGGGATGGAGATGATCAACCGGCCGGGCCAGTTGGCGAAGGTACGCAGCAGATCCACCGGCTGGCTGACGTTCGCCCAGCTGTTCCGGGTGGTGTAAAGCAGGGTGAAGTCACAGGGCGCCCCGCGCCAGGTGCAGAACGCCTCCAGGTTCTGCTGGTTCATCACCGGATCGGGATAGGTTCCGGTCAGCCACCCTTTGCCCGAGCGGGGCCCGGCGTAGGACGGCGGGGCCGGCGGCGGGTTCGCTCCGGTGGTGACCTCCGCCCGGTCGAAACCAACGTTGTTGCCCTGCGAGGAGGTGTTGCGCTGCCCGGTATTCGTCAGGGTCAGGGTGTGCGTGCCGGCGGCGATCTTGTCCGAGCTGTAGAACAGGGTGATGCTCGAGGTCGGCGCGTAGGTGTCGACGTTGACCGGCTGGCCGCCGTCCAGGCGGATCGTGCTGAATCCCCCGATCGGGCCCTTGGCGCCGTAGATGTTGACCTGCGTTCCGCTGAAACGGATCGTGGCGACCGCGCCGGCGGTCGCCGAGTAGTAGAAGCTGTTGTTCGGGGAGGTAATGCAGCCGGTGCACTTCGTCCACCCGGTCGAGTAAGAGACCTGGTTGGTGCCGGTGCCGATCGTCGTGTCCTCGATGGTGAGCGCCGTGGGCACCGGCGGTGTCGGCGGGGGCGGCGCCACCTCGTTGATCGCCTCGGCGCGGTCGAAGGCGACGTCGTAGCCCCGGGACGTGGCATTGCGCTGGTGCAGGTTGGTGATCTGCACTGTGTGGGTGCCCGCGGTGAGCGTGTTCGAGGTGAAGATCGAGCTCGCGACCGCGACCGTAGCGAAGGTGTCGACGAGCTCCGGGGTGCTGCCGTCGATGCTGATCGCGGCCTGGCCGCTCCACGGTCCCTTGACCCCGAAGATGGTCACCCGCGTGCCGATGAACTGGAACGCGGCGACGCTGCCGTAGGTCGACGAGTACCGGAAGCCGTCGTCGAGGGGCCCGGCTATGCACCCGGTGCACCGGGTCCACGTCCCCGTGTAGGAGACCTGGTTGAGCCCGGTGCCGATGGCGCTGTCCTCGATGATCGTCGGGGCCTGCGCGCGGGCAGGTCCGGTCAATGCCCCGGTCATCAGAGCCACGGTGAGGGTGAGCAGCAGCCCGCCGATCCGGTGGCGACGTGCTCGAGTCCGCGCGTGACGGCCGTTCGAATATCTCCTGGGCTGGGACGCTGTCCCGTCCCGTTTGTTCTCTGTGCGCATTCTCCAGTCCTGTCCTGGGTTGTGGAACGCGTGTCGAGCTTGTCGATGAAAGCTGACTCATCAACCAGGAAGGAAGCTAGATCAATGGTTCGCGGGCATGGTCGAACGTCGTTGTCCGGAGATTCGACGCGCACTTCTCCAGGGATGGGCGAAGACTTGTGACGTCGTCCTTCCCGGCGGTTCGGGTGGAACGTGCACAGCCGGATTGCGCAGATTCTTCGCTCGCGGCGGCGCTGTCACCGGTTCTGGCGGTTCCTTGGGGTCGGCGCAGAAAAATCGTGATCCGTTCGGCCCGGTCGGTCAACGCCTGCGCGGGAATGCCGATACCTTTGTAGCCGAAGGTGCGACCTACCTCCGGTACGCCTGCGGTCTGAGTGCCAGCGGTCTGAGCGCCTGCGGTCAGAGCAGGGTGCCGAAGACCTGCGTCCAGTAGCGACCATACTCGCCGCCGGTGGCCTGCCCGACGCCGATCTGGCGCAGCCGCGGGATGAGGATGTTCGCCCGGTGACCGGGGCTGTTCATCCATCCCGTCACCACCTCGTCCGCACTGCTCTGGCCGGCGGCGATGTTCTCGGCGACCTGGGCGTAGCGGTAGCCCAGAGCGCTCACCCGGTCGGACACCGTGCGTCCCTCCGGGCTGGTGTGCGCGAAGAAGCCACGGGTCGCCATGTCCACGCTGTGCGCCTCCGCGGCGGCGGCCAAGCGGTCGTCGACGGTCAGCGGCGCGAGACCCTCCCGGGCGCGCTCGGCATTGGTGAGCGTGACGACCCGCGCGAGCACGAGGG